>JAIDJZ010000001.1 GCA_029051965.1 Paramuribaculum sp.
CTATTGATGCATCCGACGAGTGCGGTCTGCTTTAATTTTTGTTTTTTTGTTTTGAATCCGGTCAATCATAGTCTCGTAGATCACCTGCTGGCTCTCCGCGACCACCTCTCCTTCAGTAAGCGGCTCCATATAATCGCCGCCGCGCGCAAGATAATCGATCGTCGCAACCAGATATTCCTTCTCAGGATCGATCTCCTTTCCGTTGATCAGTATTCGGGTGGTCTTTCCGGTCGACGGATCAAACGTGACATCCACGCCCCAGCTCACTCCGTCACCGCCCCTTCCGGCCATGACGTCAAAAGCCTCCCGGAGATCCTCTCCCTTGATTCGCACGACAGCGATCCTGTTGTCGAACGGAAAAATCTGCATGATCGTCCCCTTCGTCACAGCGCCCTTCGGCATATCAGCCCTGACGCCACCCTTATTGACAATCGCCAGGTCCACGCTTTTTCCCGCCAGACGGCCTCCCTCCTCCAGGACAAAATCGGCCATCCAGTTGACAAGCGACCAGTCATCTTTTCCCAGACCCGGCGACGTGCCGATCCGGTAGTTGCGGAAAGACTCCACCTCCGATCTGTACGGCTCGAGAATCTTCTCGAGTTCGGCATCGGCAACTCTGTCATAGCGCGAGTCGACAGGCAGCAGACGGGAATAAGAAGTCAGATCATCAAGATCGACCACGATCTCGCCCACGTTGACACCCGATTTTCCGGTCTGAGCGATCAGCACCGGACGGCCGACCGCATTGCTGACCAGAAAATCCGGATGATCCGCAGACTGCGGATCAATGACCGTATGCGTGTGACCACCTATTATAATATCTATATCCTCACTCTCTTCCGCAATCTCGATATCGTCGACAAGTCCGTCTTCCGAATAGCCGATATGCGTCAGCGCGACAACAAGGTCCACCTTTTCATTATGCCGCAGATGCCATGCTGTGGCATTTGCAGCCTTGACCGCGTCGAGATACACCACACCGTCCGAATTCCTGTCGGCGATCATACCCTTGGGATCAAGATTGATGGCGATGAACCCGATTTTCCTGCCGCCGATCTCACGGATCGAATACGGACGGAAAACACCCGAAAGAGGCGTAGCACTCAGATCATAATTTGTCGACAGCTTCTCGGCGTTAAGTTTCGAGAAAACACCCTCAAGAGCCTCGACACCGTTGTCGAACTCATGATTCCCCAGAATCTGAATATCATAACCGAGATAATTCATCAGCTTCGCCTCGACCTCCCCTCCGAAAAGAGTAAAATAGAGCGTACCCTGAACCATATCGCCGGCATCGACAAGCATCACATTCTTATGCAC
>JAIDJZ010000010.1 GCA_029051965.1 Paramuribaculum sp.
TTTCCAAAGTTAAAATTTGGATTTTTCAAATAAAAACAATTAACTTTGCGAGAGATAAAAAATATAAAAACGTAAAAATGGATTAAAAACGGTTATTTTCCTTTATGTTTTTTAATCTTGTGCAGAAGAATTAATGATTGTTGTCAGAAACAGAATATGACTATGTCCGAAGTGAAACCAATTGATTACGCTTGATCCCGGTTATGCAGTGAACTCCGCTGCAAAGTAGTCCGGTAACCTTAATAGAATAACTAAACATTATTGTTTCCATGAATAAATTCAAGTATCCGCTTTTATGTCTGCTTCTGGTCCTTATGCCGCTGGCGTTTATTTCGTGCAGCGATGATACGGATGTCGAGGCTCCATTAGATGTCGATTTCGAGGTTCCTGCCTCGATGGTAGTTTCAAAAAATGCCGATTGTGTTTTTTCGGTCAGGGATGGCAAAGCTCCTTTAGCTTCCGATCTGATGATGATGGAAAACGCGAGTGGCATTTCTTATGAAGGTGTGCTGACTTCGGTTTCGCCGGAGAATTTCAGTGTGAAGTTTCCAGCCTCGATGGCGTCTGGAGAATATCGCGTTCATCTTAAGCGAGGCGACCGGAAGAAGGCGTTCGGTAAGACTGAAATAACCGTTGTGGACCGCATTATCAGTCCTGAGGACGGAGCGACTGTCTACGGTTTTATCTCAACGCCATCGGGCGAAGGCATAGCGGGAGTGCAGGTTTCAGACGGTTTCGAGATTGTCACTACCGACTCCGAGGGTGTCTATCAGCTTAATTCGAAAAAGGAGCTGGGCTATGTGTTCTATACGGTTCCTTCCGGCTACGAGCCTCAGACCAATGGCGTCATGCCGCAGATCTATCAGCGGACGAAGCTTGGTGCGACATTGCCGGAACGAATCGATTTTGTAGCCAACCCCGTTGAAAACCAGGATGACTACAAGGTGCTTTTCCTGGGCGACATGCATCTGGCGGACCGCACGAACGACATCAATCAGTTCAATAATATCACAGAGGATATAAATAAATATCGGGACGCTCATCCCGGCGATAGGATCTATGGAATCACGCTGGGTGATATGACATGGGATGTCTACTGGTACACCCGCAAGTTCTCAATGGATGAATACATGGCGGCAATCAACTCACGTATTTCGGGGATGACAGTCTATCATACG
>JAIDJZ010000100.1 GCA_029051965.1 Paramuribaculum sp.
ATAGAGCTATCAGTAGAATTCCATGCAGCATGCTGCTGCGTTTTTCTGTCATTTTCATTTTGGTTGAGAGATTATCTGGGAATAATATATTATGGTTTAATAATTGTGTTCTGTCGATTCCAGATTTTCCAGGCTTCATCCGCCTGAATGTGAAGCATTTCGAGGCCGTTGATGACGGTGGCTCCCCGCTGCTCGGCCAATTCCATGAAACGTGTCTTTGCGGGATTATAGACAAGGTCGAAGCAAATATGATTCGGCGACAGGTTTTCATAAGGGATGTCGGGTGCGCTTTCTGTCTTTGGATACATTCCGAGAGGAGTGGCATTGACAATAACGAGGTGGTCGCTAATGGTTTCAGCTGTCAGTTGTGCGTAGCTGAGTTGCCATTCCGACGGGAAGCGCGAGACAAATGTAGCTTCGATTCCGAGCGACAGCAGGCCGTGGCGTACGGCTTTGGCTGCGCCTCCGGTCCCGAGAATGAGTGCCTTGCGGTGTTGCCGGCCGACGAACGGCCGAAGGCTCTCGGTGAATCCGGTTATATCTGTATTGTATCCGGCAAGACTGGTACAGCGTCCGTGGGCATCTCTTGTGATCCTGACAACGTTTACCGCGCCGATATTTCCGGCCTGGGCATCGACTGAGTCAAGACATTCAAGAATTTTTTCTTTGTAGGGTATGGTCACATTGAATCCAATCAGATCCGGATGGGTTTCGATGGTTTCCCGTAGCAGGGAAGGAAAGTCCGAAGCACTGTCAAGGTCGAGATTAAGATAAGTGGCGTTTATACCTTCACGTCTGAATTTTTCTTCAAAATAATCGTGAGAGAAAGAGTGTCCGAGAGGGTGTCCGACAAGACCGTATTCTTTGGTTATTACGTTCATTAATAAATATTCATAATGCAACCTTAATCGAAGTGCAAAGTTACCACATATTTTTGTAATTTTGCAGTCAAAATTCAATAAATAAGATGAAAAGTATTAAAACATTATATGCGCAGCGGTTTGGATCAGAACCGGTCAGAATCGACAGGCTTCCGGGTGCAGGATCCTCGCGGAGCTATTTCAGAGTTCATGGCAGCGGCTCGACAGTTATTGCCACGATCGGGAGAGACATTAAGGAAAACCGGGCTTTTCTTGCCCTGACTGACCATTTCCGCTCTCACGGGTTGCCCGTGCCTCAGGTTCTGGCTGTATCGCCCGACGGTGACAGCTATCTTCAGGAGGATCTCGGCAGCGAGTCACTCTATGACTTATTTGTCAGCTCTGGTCCCGATTCGGAGCAATTCCGGAAGGCTCTTGCCGCAGCAGTGGAGATGCTGGCCGATTTTCACGCAGCCGGTTATGATGGCATAGCCCGTTCGGTTCTCTATCCGCGTGCTGAAATGGATTCTCAGGCGGTGAAATGGGACCTTAACTATTTCAAATACTGTTTTCTGAAACTTGCCGGCGTAGAGATTGACGAGCAGGCGCTTGAGGATGAGTTTGATTATCTGATCCAAAATCTCTGTGACTCTCCCGCAAAAGTTTTGATTTTGCGCGATTTCCAGTCAAGAAACATTATGATGCGCGGCGGTTCGCCTGTTCTCATAGATTATCAGGGTGCTCGTCTGGGCAATCCTTTCTATGATGTCGCGTCGCTGCTCTGGCAGAGCCGTCTCGGGCTGTCCGACGAGGTCCGCTGGGCTTTGGCCGGAAGCTATGTCGTCAAAGCGCGTGAAGCAGGGGTGGCTATTGATGACTGCTGGGAACGCACCCTCCGGCTCTTCGTGATTTTCAGACTGCTTCAGGTTCTTGGTGCATATGGATTCCGTGGGCTGCATCAGCATAAAGCCGTTTTTCTAACTCCGATCAGAGCCACCCTCATTTCTTTGAAGGATTCTCTTGCATCGCTCGGTGACAACAGATTGCAGTATATCGATTCGGTTGTTGATCAGCTGATTGCCGATGACCGGTTTGCCGCTCCGGATGCTCCCGGACGTCTGAAAGTGAAAGTCTACAGTTTTTCTTACAAAAAAGGAATCCCTGAGGATTTCACGGGCAATGGCGGCGGATTTGTTTTCGATTGCAGAGCCGTCCACAACCCAGGGCGTTACGAGCAGTACCGGCATCTGACAGGAATGGACCGTCCGGTTCAGGAATTTCTCGAAAACGACGGAGAGATTCTTGAGTTTCTCGACAGCTGCAAGGCCCTTGTGGACCGTAGTGTCAGACGATATATTAAGCGTGGATTCTCGGATCTGAGCGTAAGCTTCGGATGCACGGGCGGTCAGCACCGTTCGGTCTACAGCGCCCAGAAAATGGCGGAGCATATTGCTGCGTCCTTTGATTGTGATGTGGTGCTGATCCATCGCGAAAGGGGAGTGGAGGTGAAGCTATGAAAGGAATGGTATTTGCAGCCGGACTCGGCACGCGCCTCTATCCGTTGACTGCCGATTGTCCGAAAGCTTTGGTCGAAGTCGGAGGAGAGCCGATGCTCGGAAGAGTTATCCGAAAGCTTATCGACGCCGGTGTCGACGATCTTGTGGTCAATGTCCACCACTTTCCCGACATGATCATCGACTATCTGGCCGCCAATCACAATTTCGGCATCCGGATCCGCATAAGCGATGAGCGCAGTCTTCTGCTTGACACTGGCGGTGGACTGCAGAAG
>JAIDJZ010000101.1 GCA_029051965.1 Paramuribaculum sp.
TCCTTTCTGAAGGGCTATTTCGTGAGTTCCGGTGGCGGCGAATCGCTTGACGAGGTGTCCGTCGACGGTGTAGATCGAAACTGTTTCACCGCTTGCGCCGCTGATGACAAGCGAGTTGCTTTGGCTGACGACATTCAGACGGCCATCTGCGGCAATGTCGCCGATAGCGGCTTCGCCTTCAGCTTCGGTGGCAGTCAGGTTGATGGCCAGGATGTTGATCCAGTCGTCGCGGCGTAGCTGTCCGCTGACGTGGAGTCCGAGATAGCCGGATCCGCCGTCGACAGTAGCTTCGGCGGAGAATTTGGCTTTGTTGAACCAGAGATAGGATGGCGATTTGCAGTTTTCTTCGTCGCCGAGCACCGAGACCATAGCGTCGGCAGAGGCTGACGATCCATAGCAGGCTTTGATGTTGAAACCGGTTCCACTGTCGGCAGAGGTCAGATATTCGAAATCGAGATCAAGAGTGACGCGGCCGGAGGGTAGGGTGACGGGAATGAAGATCCAGTCGTCGTGGGTCGAGTTCCAGTCTTCGATGTAGGCCGATTCAAGATGGAAGTATTTGAATTCTTCGGCGTTGCCGACGGACCAGGCGGGCATTGTCTTCAGGGCCCACTGTTCGCTGCCGCTGTTGTTTTCGACGACGAAGTCGGTCATTGCAGCGTCGGTCGCGGGGACTCCGCTGAGAATCGTTTCGGCTTCTGCCGCAGCAGCCGGCACAGCGCCCCCGCACAGAAGCAGGGCGCCGGCGGCCAGACTGAATAATCCGTTATTATATTTTTTCATGATTGGATGTCTGATTGTATGTTAATAAACTGAAAGAATTTATGATTGAGGAGAGAGGGTTAGGATCATCGGACGGCAACCTTGACTTTCATCTCGCCGACTGAAACGATGTAGATGCCGGAGGCTATTTCAATGCGGTGGGGATCGGAGGCAGTCAGTGTTGCCAGACAGCGGCCGTCGACCGAGTGGATTCTGACTTCACGGCCAGCAGCTCCGGAGATTTCGATGCCTCCGCTGATTGCGTTGACACGGATTGAGGAGTCTGCCGAAACCGAACCGATCGCGCTTGTTTCAACCAGGAAGTCGTCGGATTTTTCCATTTCGATTCCGTTGTAGACGGGAGCGACATTGTAGACGTAGCTTTCGTTGGCGCGGATGTCCGAATCTTTATAAGAGAGGGCGTTGAGCGGGGTCTGGTTGAGTCTGACGCCGTTGCGGTAGATGTAGTAGCCCTCGGGGAGCGGAGTTCCGTAGTACATGATGTCGTCGATCATCATGCCCTGTCCGTCGGTGCCGATGTAGCGGATGGCAAAATGGCGCGTTCCTTCAGGAAGAATGAAGTGGTAGAGAGTCCATTCGGCAGTGGTGCTGATGGGGGCTGCGCCTGTGATGCTGGTGAATTCCTCGGGGGAGTTGCCGGCATTGGATACGAGCACTTCGAAGGCGTCGTTGCCCTGCTGGAGCGAACGGGCGAAGAATGAGATCAGCTGAGCCGTTCCGGGGAGTTCGGGAGAGATCAGCCAGTCATCGTTGGATGATGCCGAGGCGGGCCAGGCGGCGAAGAATTTATTGCCGGACTGCGCTTTGAAGATGGCGTTGCTGAAATTCGAGTTGTCGAAGACGATGAATGCCTGTTTCTCGTGGCAGTTTTCCCATTCGAAGCGGTTGCCGCTTCCGTCCATCATTATTGAGTTGTAGGCCATGTCGCCGTCGTAGACAGTCCAGGCTCCGGCGCCTGTGATCGAGAAGCTTCTGTAGGATTCGACGTCGTCGATAAACGATTCGGGGAAGGCAGATTCTTCGGGCACACTCCAGTGGAGCTCAATGTTGTCGGCATTGATCGATCCGGAGAGGTTGCTGAGGCTGTAGCTGTTGGCTTCTTTTACGGCAACTTTGTGGGAAAGCGAGTTGTTGGCTTTGTTCGTGTCGGATTTGTCGCAGTCTTTCATGTTGAAAGTCAGGTCGACGATTCTGTCGGCGGAATCTTCGTCGGGAGTGAAGCTGAACGGCACCGAACGAGTCTCACCGCTTGCGAGCGCACTGACTTTGCGGGTTTCGACGGAGCGTCCGTCGGCAAGCATTTCGACAGAGAATTCACCGGAGGTGACAGAGACTTTGGTGGCGATTTCGATATTGAAGGTCGCTGCGCTTACGGTGCGGCATTCGGCTGCTCCGCTGATTGCCGTGAGGGCAAGTTCGGATGCGTTAGCAACGCCGCTGACCGAGAC
>JAIDJZ010000102.1 GCA_029051965.1 Paramuribaculum sp.
TTCCGCGGGCAGTCGGGCTTGCCCTATGCGCGGCGGTGGTCTATTCGATAGGATTCGCGATGGTCGGCATTCCCCTCGCGATCGTTCTCGGCGTGATTGTCGGAATCCTCTATCTGATCCCCTATTTCCAGTATGTCACACTGATTCCGGTTACGATCGTCTGCATCATCTATTCGATGGGCGGCGAAGTTGATTTCTGGACTGTCTGGGGCGAATGTCTGCTGGTCTATGTCGTCAGCCAGTCGACATGCGACTATGTACTGACCCCTAAAATCATGGGCAAGGTCATGGGGCTTAATCCGGCTCTTATTCTTCTTTCGCTATCGATCTGGGGATCGCTGCTGGGACTTGCCGGAATGCTGATAGCACTTCCGATAACGACTCTGATTATCTCATACTACGAGCAGTATGTCATTCTCCGGCAACCGCTGCCGACAACACTACCGCCTGACGTCACGCCTCCACCGGAGCCAAAACCACGCCGGCTATAGGACCGGACTCAGAAGCCGGAGGATCGACTCGCCGGCTTTCTGCATGATCGGACGACGACGCCACTGCGAGGGACGGACTCTGAGGCATCCCTGCTGATCTTCCATGAACTGACGGCGAAGATCGGCGTTGACCTCATAGGAGTAGACAAACATCGTGTCCTCGAAATTGTGTTCGAAGCTACGGAAATCGATATTGGCCGATCCGATCGCGCTGATGCGGTCGTCGATTATCATTGTCTTGGAATGGAGCATCCCCGCTTCGAAAAGATAGATCTTGATTCCGGCGCGCAGACATTCCCTGATGTAGCTGTAGGACGCATAGGTGAGTGTGACGGAATCGCTCTTCAAGGGCATCATCACCCTGACGTCGACCCTTGCGAGAGCGGCAGCCTGCAGGGCATTCAGCATCGCCTCGGGGGGAAGGAAATAGGGTGTCTGGATGTAGACGCGTTTCTTTGCGCTTCCGATCGCCTTGAGCATACAGAGGCTGATGTCGCTCCATTCGTTTGTCGGACCGCAGCGAAGCATCTGCATGCCGGCCGGCTCTCCGTGGAGAGGCGGAATCGAAAGGTCGACATGATTCTGCAGGAGGGGCTGCCCCATGAATGACCAGTCGACGGCGAATGAATACTGGATGGCCGCAACAGCCGGACCGGAGATTCTCATGTGGGTGTCGCGCCAACATCCGAAGCGTTTTCCACCGTCGATGTAACGGTCGGCGACATTCATTCCGCCGAGGTAGCCTATGCGGCCGTCAATCACGGCAAGCTTGCGGTGGTTGCGCCAGTTGATCCGCGTGGCAAACGGCGGGAAGGCGACCTTGAAGAAGGGATGGATATCGATGCCCTCGGCCCGCATTTCTTCATAGAAACGTCTTTTGACGCCCCAGCATCCGAAATCGTCGTAGATTACCCGGACCGTCACTCCAGCCCTGCTGCGCTCCACGAGGGCGTCGCGCAGGCGGTGGCCGATTGTGTCATCCTCGATAATATAGTATTGCAGATGGATATATTCTTTCGCACGCGCAATGTCGAGCAGGAGCGCGTCGAATTTGTCGGCGCCGTGGTGATAGACCTCAACCTCATTGTCGGGAAAAAACATTGCTCCGCTGAGCGAACGTCCCAGCTCGATCATCTGACGCATCTCGGGAGAAAAATCATCCGGAATGCGCGAGTCGACCAAAGTCTGACGCTGACGCAGCTTTTTCTTGTTGCGCCGGGAAATCATGTGGGTGTTCTTGATGCTCCGGCCAAAGAAAATATAAAGAATCAGCCCTCCGATCGGGAATAGCAGCAGCACAGTGATCCACGCAAGCGATTTGAGGGGATTACGGTTTTCAGACACGATCACGCCGACAATGCTTATGACGGTGATGCCATAAGCGATAACAAACAGCCAATAGACCCAACTGAAAATAAACATTGCGTTGCGTTTTGGGGTGATTCGACCCCAAAGATAGGAATTCCACCAGTCAATGCGTAATTTTTGCACAAAAAACCGCGCTGTTGCGCAATCGTGACAGTTACCGGTTTCTTGATCCCCACTTTTGCAGACTGACAGGAAATTCTGCGCGGAGTGATTGCAAATTCAAAGAAAATGAGTAAATTTGCATCGCAATGGTGATTTCCAGAATCGGGCAGTAGAGTCGGCCCGACGCCGCAAGGCCTGGAAGCTTAAAAGGGAATCCGGTCGGAATCCGGAACAGTACCCGCTGCTGTAAGTCCCACAAAAAAGATTGCTTGAACCGAAAGTCATTGGAGCATCGGACGCTCCGAGAAGACTCAAGCCAATCGGGATAAGTCAGAAGACCTGCCATTGAGCAACAACAATGCCTACGGGATCATGGGCCAGAAGTCGCAGACGGTTTCACGGGATCTGTTCGATCTTCCGCGAATGCTGTCGGAACAATTTTTCCGCTTAAACAACAGAATCCGGATGCGGATCTCTTCGTTTAGCCCCATGCCCCGTTGGAACATCCATGTATGGATGATTTCAACGTTTTTTTGCACCCTGTCGGCAAGAGAATGACCGACAGGAACCGATTACAAACGAAAGACAATAACCTTCAAACAAATATTCTTTTCTGCAAGACGACATGACCATGTGAATAGTCATGTCGTCACTTTTTTCATTATTCCGGAGGCAGGCGGTCTCAGAGGAGCCAGTTGCTGACTCGCGCCCTGACGGCTGCCGATTCGCGGAGCATTCCGATTAGTTCCAACGCGGAATGTTTGCGGTAACAGTTCTTCAGCACATGGACACATCCTTCCATCTCGTTGTCGGGATGAAGGAGACGGACTGCTTTGACTCCGCGCTGGTTGTAGACTGTCGCCTCGGCAAGGACTGAGACGAGCGAACTATGTTTGACAACCTCGAGAAGGATGTTGACTTCGTTGAGTTCGATGCGGATGTCAAGATCAATTTCTTTCAAGGCAAGACAGTCGTCGAGGGCATTCCGGGCCTGAAGGCCGCGCGTTGGAAGCGCAAGAGGCCATTTTGACAGTTCGGCCAAAGAGATTCCTGGGCTGTCGGCAAGTGGATGGCCGTCACTGACAATCACGGCAAGATGGTTCTGGAACAGGACATGGGATTCGATCTCGGTATATCGCGTCGACGGACGGAATGCCAGCACGAGGTCGACCGAACGGTTGATCAGCATGTCCATCAGTTCGGCCATCGGTTTATAGAAAATGTTGAGTTTGACGCGCGGAAACTTTTTGGTGAATTCGATAAGCGTCTCTGTCAGGATCGGGCTGAAGGAATAGGTGACTCCGATGTTGAGCGTTCCGACAGCGACGGCTGCCAGGTCGTTGACTTTCGCCACGCAGCTCTCGGCTTCCGAAAGCGTGCGACGCGCGAAGGGAAGGATCTCGACGGCGGCTTCAGTGAGGGAGATCGCGTTTGACTGCCGGTCGAAAAGCCGGATGTTGAGTTCGTCCTCAAGCTGCCGGACCTGCTGGGAAAGCGTGCTCTGCGCTATGTTGAGTGCACGCGCTGCCTCGGAGAAACTCAGCAGTTCGGCAGCCTTGATGAAGTATTTCAGTTGTCTTAGTTCCATTCGCTATCTGTTTGGTTGGTAAAGTTACAAAAAAATTTATCGAGTCACCTGAAAAGAGATTTTCTTCATTATAAAAATCGGGATATTCGCACCGACTGCCATGCCGATGACGATCGCCACACATGTCATGCCGTTTGACATGAAAAGATAAAGATTGTGGTAAAAGGCCGTTTCCTGAAGGTCAGAGAGACACCCGACAAATCCTTCGAAGGCGCGACATGCATAAAGCCCGGGGATCATCGGGAGCAACGCCGGGAAGAGACATGCTTCGGCGGGGACCTTGATCACCTTCGCGAGCATGACTGATATTGTTCCGACAACAAAAGCGGCGATTGTCGCAGCCACAATGATGTTCATTTCCACTCCTCCGGGCAAAGTCAGGAGGAATCGCAGCGAATGGCCTGCCGCCGCTGCCACGGCACAGAGTATATAGGCCCGACGGGGGGTGTGGCTGATGCTTGAAAAACCGATAGCAGCCATCGCTGAAAACAGCGCGTCCTCAAAAAAAGCACCCCAGGATATTGAATCACCCATCACAGAATATCTATATGCATTAATGTAATCGAGGTCCAAAGACCTAAAGAAAGAGAGGCCGTCAGCACGACCGCATCGGCAAAACGGCTGAATGAACAGAGATAATGGCGCGCGAGCATGTCACTGGCCGCATTTATATACGGAACTCCCGGGATCAGATAGAGTACGCTCGTCGCAACGGCTACGCCGGGAGTCGCACCCCATCCGAAGAGGCTGCAGCCCGAAGCAAGAGAGGCGGAAATAAACGCACAGAGAAAGAAGACCACACGGATGTCCATCCGGCGGCGCAGGCACCTCTGTTTGAAAAAATAGCCGGCTGCTGTCGCGAAGAAGACGGCTGCCATCGCAGCCGCATCGCCGCCAAAAAGACGGCAGAATGAAGCGTTGGCCAAAGCCGTCAGCCAGAGAATATGGAAGTTGTCGACATACTTCCGGCCCACAATCGACCGGAAATGGGCTTCGGCGTCCGGCAGCGGCAGCCGACAGTCGCGTATCGTCCAGCTCAGGGCACTCAGTTCGGTGTTGATTTCGAAATTGATTCCCGTTCCGGCCATGCGGCGTGTGAATGTCTTCGCATAGCCTCCGGGGCCGGAAAGATGGACCGAGACATGGCGCGGCATTACAGCCACATCGGCATCATAGCCATAGGAGATTGCGATCCGGCCGACATTTTTGTCAATGCGCACACATGTCGCGCCGCATCCCAAAAGCCAGGAAGAATAGTCGGCCAGGAAACAGCCAAGCGCCTCGGGCCCGCCTTCGGCGGGGAGAGGCGCTCTACCATCCAAATCAGTATCAATCGTCGTATTCATCATCGTCGTCAACATGGAGTCTATCGCCAGGAATAAATAAAAGGTCGCGTTCCTTGTATGTCCCCACGAGTTTATGGCGCGGGTGACCGCCGGAACGCGAAGAGTGGAGATAGTGGAGAAGCGGGATAAGAGATCCAAGCAATACGAGGCCCACAAGACCGTACCAGATAATCATCGGAGTATTCATGATCAAATAA
>JAIDJZ010000103.1 GCA_029051965.1 Paramuribaculum sp.
AAGCGAGTGCAAAGTTAGCCGGTTTTTTCTTTACTACCAAATATTCCGCAAAGAAATTTTAGCAGATTCTGTGTTAACATCTGTTAGAGAGGTGCGCTTGCCGCTGATTTTCCCACCGTTAGGACATTCGTTTTTTTTTTGGCTGTTTTTGTAGGGACTCGACGAGACAATCGTCTCCCCTCCCCTTCATTTCGGGGCGATCAGAATTTCGGGGAATGATGAAAAAGCAACGGCAAAACAAATACCGATAATCGATTTTAACGACAGGCGATCTTTTTAGCTCAGTTATATCGAGGAGCGAATTGAAACAATATCTGAAAATAGAGCCCAATCTGGATTAATTTTTGTAATTTTGGAAAAAATCTCAACCCCATGAAATGTTTATTCCCATCTATATTTATATTATTATCTGCCCTTACAGCATCCGGGATCACTCCGGCTGAGGTCAGATTTCACAACGAGACCGTCGACACGACTAAAATCACTTCTATATTAATCGATCTCGAAAAGTCCGGCGCCGCATCCGGACAGGCCCTCGTATGCGCGGCCGGCGAATACTTTTTGGATACACCATATGTAGGCGGAACTCTTGAAGGGACCCCGGAACAGCTGACGGTCAACACAGCGGAGCTTGACTGCACGACGTTTGTTGAAACAGCTCTCGCACTGGCAATGACAGTAGAGGATCACAGGACGTCGTGGCACGATTACATCAATAATCTCGAATCGATCCGCTACCGCGGCGGCAGAGTGAACGGTTATCCGTCGCGACTGCACTATGTCAGCGACTGGATCGTCGACAACAGCCATCGCGGAAACCTCAAAGAGGTCACGGAACGTGTCGGAAGAGCAATGTCGAAAGTGAAGACTCTCGACTATATGTCGCAACACCGGGACTCCTACCCTGCACTGGCAGATTCAGCCAACTATGCAGGTCTGAAAAATGCCGAAATCGGCTACCGGTCGCACAAATACCCGTACATCAAATCTACGGATCTTGCGACTGCCCAACTGAGGGAGGGAGATGTTGTCGCTCTGACAACGTCGATCCAGGGACTGGATGTCACTCACCTCGGGATAATAAAGATGGTTGACGGTGTGCCACATCTGCTCCACGCTTCGTCGAAAGGAAAAAAGGTCATGATCGATCCGCTCTCATTCGGCGACTACCTCAGACGAAACCGCACACCGGGTTTCCGAGTGATCCGTCTCGCACAATAAACGAGAACAAAACGACAGCGACGCGCCCTACAGAATGAGACACACCGCTTGATTGAGAGGATCAGACTCTAAAAAGGTTGTCCTCAGTGGTGATCATGAGCCATTTCAACGCACATTAATAATTGCCCATAAGACAGAAGTCCGCTTTCGAGTCGAACCTGGTCTGTCACATCGGCTACCGGATGGCTGTAGGCTGACGTGTCAAGAAACACCGCCGCTGCTAAAGAAGAAGCACAGTAGCGCTGGATTTGCGGACTGCAATGAGCCGTGCTCACTTACTGATAAACGAGAGCTATGAAAAAAGCAAGCGGGAAGGCCGTTGGGTCCTCCCGCTTTTAATGTTTTAGAAGCTATTGGTTTTTAATGTCTGATAATGCTTATGCCTGGGGCATTTTAGTTTTCTTGCCATAGCCGTACTGAGCAGCAGCACCAAGTTCTTCCTGGATGCGGAGGAGCTGGTTGTACTTAGCCATACGGTCTGAGCGGCTTGCAGAACCGGTCTTGATCTGGCCAGCGTTAGTAGCAACAGCGATGTCGGCGATAGTTGCGTCTTCAGTTTCGCCAGAACGGTGAGAGATGACTGCAGTGTAGCCATTGCGCTGAGCGAGTTCAACGGCGCGGAGAGTTTCAGTGAGCGAACCGATCTGGTTAACCTTAACGAGGATCGAGTTGGCGCAGCCTTCAGCGATACCGCGTTCGAGATATTTCACATTGGTAACGAAAAGGTCGTCGCCAACGAGCTGACAACGCTTGCCGATGAGATCGGTAAGGATCTTCCAGCCTTCCCAGTCGTCTTCTGCCATACCGTCTTCGATCGAGTCGATGGGGTATTTAGTGATGAGTTCTTCGAGATACTTAGCCTGTTCCTCACGAGTGAGTTTCTTGCCGTTTTCTTCTTTGGGAGTTCCGTTGTTGAGCTGAGAATAGTTGTAGATTCCGTCTTTGTAGAACTCTGAAGAAGCGCAGTCAAGGCCGATAGTCACATCCTTGCCGGGTACGTAGCCAGCGAGTTCGATAGCCTTGATGATGCAGTCGAGAGCGTCTTCAGTACCGTCGAGGGCGGGAGCGAAACCACCTTCGTCGCCGACAGCAGTCGAAAGATTGCGGTCGTGGAGAACTTTCTTGAGGTTGTGGAACACTTCAGTACCCATGCGGATGCCTTCCTTGAAGCAGCATGCTCCGATCGGACGGATCATGAATTCCTGGAAGCAGATGGGGGCGTCAGAGTGAGCACCACCATTGATGATGTTCATCATAGGAACGGGGAGAACATAAGAGTTGCAGCCGCCGATGTATTTGTAGAGGGGAAGGTCGAGGTAGTCGGCAGCAGCCTTAGCAACAGCGAGAGAAACGCCGAGAACTGCATTCGCACCGAGGTTGCTCTTTGTTTCAGTTCCGTCGAGGGCGATCATAGTTTCGTCGATCTTGATCTGATCGAGCGCGCTCATGCCAACGAGGGCTTCAGCGATGGGGCCATTGACGTTTGCAACAGCTTTAGTAACGCCTTTACCCATGTAGCGAGCCTTGTCGCCGTCGCGAAGCTCGAGAGCTTCATTGACACCGGTGGAGGCACCAGAGGGAACAGATGCACGTCCGCGCGCACCTGATTCGAGGATCACGTCAACTTCAACGGTGGGGTTGCCACGAGAATCGAGCACCTCACGACCAATGATTTTTTCAATTTTCATAATTGTCTTGACTTAAAAAGTTGGTTATTTTGTTTAAGTGTTTTCACGTTCGGGGTGAATAACTGCCTCAGTTTACCGCCGTTTTCAAGGCATCAATGGTCTGGGGCTGTTAAGTGCCACAAAGTTACGAAACAAATGTAGCAATTGCAAGATTCGGACGATTAAGTTTGGTTAATTGACGTGAATTATCTCTTTGACGAAATGAAACAAAAAAAGATTCCCGCCGAACCGGAGTCCAGCGGGAATCTTTAAGTTATCGAATAAAACCGGAGAATTATTCTGCTGCAGGAGCTTCAGCTGCAGGAGCAGCAGGAGCTTCAGCGGCTTTCGAACGACGCGAACGGCGAGTGCGTCCGCCTTCTTTCTTAGCGCCTTTTTCCTTGAGCATGTTTTCGTTGTAGTCAACGAGCTCAATGAAGCACATCGAGGCGTTGTCGCCAAGACGGTGTCCGGTTTTGAGGATGCGAGTGTAGCCTCCGTTGCGTTCAGCGATCTTGTTTGCGATTTCGCGGAAGAGTTCGTTGACAGCTTCTTTGTTCTGGAGGTAGCTGAACACGAGACGACGGTTAACCATCGAGTCGTTTTTAGCACGGTTGATCAGTGGCTCGGCGTAGATGCGGAGAGCTTTGGCTTTGGCAAGCGTAGTGAAAATGCGCTTGTGCATGATCAGAGAGATTGTCATGTTAGCCAAGAGGGCATCGCGATGGGCTTTTTTACGACCGAGGTGGTTGAATTTTTTATTATGTCTCATCGTTATTTGTTTACTCTATGTCTAATTTGTATTTTGAAATATCCATTCCGAACGACAGGTTGAGGTTCGCGAGGAGTTCGTCGAGCTCAGTGAGCGATTTCTTACCGAAGTTGCGGAATTTGAGGAGGTCGTTGCGATTGAAGACAACGAGTTCGCCCAGAGTCTCGACTTCGGCGCTCTTGAGGCAGTTGAGCGCGCGCACGGAAAGATCCATGTCGACAAGTTTCGATTTGAGGAGCTGTCGCATGTGAAGCACTTCTTCATCGAATTCCTCGTTTTCTTCCTGTTCGGATGTCTCAAGTGTGATCTTTTCGTCAGAGAAGAGCATGAAGTGGTAGATGAGAATCTTTGCCGCTTCCTTGAGTGCGTCCTTGGGGAGGATCGAACCGTTTGTTGTTATTTCGAGAGTCAGTTTGTCGTAGTCGGTTTTTTGGTCAACGCGGAAGTTTTCAACGGTGTACTTCACGTTCTTGATAGGAGTGTAGATAGAGTCGATCGCAATTACGTTGACATCGTCGGCGGGGACGTTGTTTTCGTCGGCGGGAACCCATCCACGTCCTTTGTTGATCGTGAGTTCAAGGGTGAAGCTTGCGTCGGGATCCAAATGACAGATGACGAGATCAGGGTTGAGTACCTGGAAGCCGGTGAGGACTTTGTTGAGGTCTCCGGCTTTGAATACGTCCTGACCCGAAACAGTGATGGAGGCTTTCTCAAATTCGGTGTCCTCGACAGTGTTCTTGAGGTCGATCTTCTTGAGGTTAAGGATGATGTTGGTGACGTCTTCCTTAACGCCGGGAATGGTATCGAATTCGTGTTTTACGCCGTCGATCTTGATAGAAGCGATCGCGTAGCCTTCGAGAGAGGAGAGGAGGATTCTGCGAAGTGCGTTACCGATTGTGATACCATAACCAGGCTCCAATGGCTTGAACTCAAATTTGCCGAAGTTGTTATCGGCTTCCAACATCAAGACTTTGTCGGGTTTCTGAAAAGCTAATATAGCCATGTGGATCTGTCGTTTAAAGATTATTATTTAGAGTACAACTCGACGATGAGCTGCTCTTTGATATTTTCGGGGATGTCTTCGCGGGCAGGAACGTGAAGGAGTTTACCTGCTTTCTGCGATTCGTCCCATTCGAGCCAGGGATATTTTGAGTGGTTGAAACCAGCGAGGGCGTCGGCGATAACTTCGAGAGATTTAGATTTCTCACGAACACCAACTACGTCGCCGGGCTGCACAGCGTAAGATGCGATGTTGACAACAGCACCATTGACTGTGATGTGGCGATGGAGAACGAGCTGACGAGCTGCTGCGCGGGTGGGAGCGATGCCGAGACGATAGACTACGTTGTCGAGACGGCCTTCGAGAAGCTGAAGAAGGATCTCACCGGTGATACCCTTAGAGCGGGCAGCGCGGTCGAAGAGGTTGTGGAATTGTTTTTCGAGCACTCCGTAAGTGTATTTGGCTTTCTGTTTCTCGCGGAGCTGCACGCCATATTCGGAAGTCTTGCGGCGCTTGTTCTGACCGTGCTGACCCGGGGGGAAGTTTTTCTTGGCGAGCACCTTGTCTTCACCGAAGATGGGTTCGCCGAATTTGCGTGCGATTTTTGACTTAGGGCCTGTATATCTTGCCATTGTTATAAATCGATGTATTGGTTAAATTTGCGAGTTTAGCTTGCGATGCGATGGAAGGTTGTGCAGCCGCGACCATAGAGAGGTGATAAAAAGATATGGTCAATTTCACATTGCCTTCTCAAGTAAGAGCCTCGACGGAAGCACACTCGCAGGGGTATGAAATAAAATTCGAAAGGGGTTGAGAATAATAATCCTCGAGCGTCAGTTGAACCTGAATGATCAGACGCGACGACGCTTCGGGGGACGACAACCGTTGTGGGGCAGCGGAGTAACGTCGATGATTTCGGTTACTTCAATGCCGGCACCGTGGATTGTACGGATAGCGGACTCACGTCCGTTACCGGGACCTTTCACATAAGCTTTCACTTTGCGAAGGCCGAGATCATAAGCGACCTTTGCGCAGTCCTGTGCAGCCATCTGAGCAGCATAGGGAGTGTTTTTCTTTGAGCCACGGAAGCCCATCTTACCTGCGCTTGACCAAGAGATCACCTGACCTTCCGAATTGGCTAAGCATACAATAATGTTGTTGAAAGAGGAGTGAACGTGAAGCTGACCAGCTGCGTCAACCTTAACATTTCTCTTCTTGGATGCGACTGTCTTTTTTGCCATACTGATTTATTATTTAGTAGCTTTCTTTTTGTTAGCAACTGTTTTCTTGCGGCCTTTGCGTGTGCGAGCATTGTTTTTAGTGCTCTGGCCACGAACAGGCAGACCATTACGGTGACGGATGCCACGGTAGCAACCGATGTCCATAAGGCGTTTGATGTTGAGCTGGATTTCGCTGCGGAGGTCACCTTCGACTTTGTAGTCGGAACCGATTACCTCACGGACTTTAGCAGCCTGTGCGTCAGTCCAGTCTTTTACTTTGATATCCATGTCGACACCTGCTTTTTCCAGGATCGACTTGGCTGCGCTCCGGCCGATGCCGAAGATGTAAGTCAAGGCTATCTCACCTCTCTTGTTTTGGGGGAGGTCAACTCCCACGATACGTACTGCCATATATGCTATTGACTAAATTTTTTGCAAAAGTAATAAAAAAATTTATCCTTGACGCTGTTTGTACTTGGGATTTTTTTTGTTAATCACATAAAGACGACCTTTGCGACGAACGATTTTGCTGTCGGGGGTGCGTTTTTTTACTGAGGCTCTTACTTTCATTTTATTTATTTTTTCGATTTTATTTATTTGTAACGGAAGGCGATACGTCCTTTTGACAGGTCGTAGGGAGACATTTCAACGCGAACTTTGTCTCCGGGAAGAATCTTGATATAGTGCATTCGCATTTTTCCGGAGATGTGGGCAGTTATTTCATGTCCGTTTTCCAGTTCGACGCGAAACATTGCGTTGGAAAGTGCTTCGACGATCACTCCGTCTTGTTCGATTGCAGCTTGTTTTGCCATATGAATGGTTTATAAAATTTAGATAAATCTGTCTTTCAACACTTCGGCAACCGGCTCGAATGATGTAAGGATCTGGGCTTTTCCATCGACAACCGCAACGGTGTGCTCGTAGTGGGCAGAAGGTTTGCGGTCGCGTGTGCGGCAAGTCCAGCCGTCGCGCTCGATAATGATGTTTCTGCTTCCGAGATTGATCATCGGTTCGATTGCAAGACACATTCCGCTGCGGATCACAGGTCCTGTCCCGCGACGTCCGTAGTTGGGGATTTCGGGAGCTTCATGCATGGAGCGTCCGATCCCGTGGCCACACATTTCGCGAACGATTCCATAGCGAAGCCGCTCGCAGTGGGTCTGGACTGCGTTGGCAATATCGCCGATGCGGTTGCCCTCCTTGCAGGCGTCGATTCCTTTGTAGAGGGATTCCTTTGTTGTCACGCAGAGCTGCATGACTTCAGGGGCGATGTCACCGACCGGGAATGTGTAGCACATGTCTCCGCAGTAACCGTCGAGTTCGACAACGAGGTCGATTCCGATTATGTCGCCCTGACGGAGGACATAGCCGGAAGGAAATCCGTGGACCACTACCTCGTTTACCTCACAGCAGATCGCGCCGGGAAATCCCTCGTAGCCGAGGCAGGAGGGAATACCGCCGTTGTCGGCAATGAATTCACGGGCGACGGTGTCGAGCTTGCGCGTTGTCACGCCCTCAGTCACATACTTGGCGATTTCGCCAAGTGTGCGACTGGTGAGCGCGCAAGCGTTGCGCATTTTTTCGATTTCTTCGGGTGTCTTAAGATAGATCATTAAGGATGCAATTTCTTAAGCGAAGGGGTTAGTAAGCGCTTCCGGTTGTGCGGCCTTTGATTTTGCCGCCCTGCATCAGACCGTCATAGTGGTGCATCATGAGATGACTTTCGATCTGCTGAAGGGTGTCAAGGACCACACCGACAAGAATCAATAATGAGGTGCCTCCGAAGAACTGTGCGAAGTTCTGGCTGATTCCGAAGAATCGTGCGAAGGCAGGCAGAATGGCTACGATACCGAGGAAGATTGAACCGGGGAGAGTGATTCTCGACATGATCGAGTCGAGATATTCAGCGGTCTTCTTTCCGGGCTTGACACCGGGAATGAATCCGTTGTTGCGTTTCATGTCTTCGGCCATCTGGGTCGGACGCACTGTCACAGCTGTGTAGAAGTATGTGAATGCGACGATCATGATGAAGTAGATGGTGTTGTACCAGAAGCCGTTTATGTCAGACAATGCCGCGAAGAATCCGCTTGTTCCGGCTTCGCTGCCAAATCCCGCGAGGGTGATGGGAACGAACATGATTGCCTGAGCGAAGATGATCGGCATTACGCCGGCGGCATTAACTTTCAGGGGGATGTACTGACGGGCACCTCCGTACTGGCGGTTTCCGACGATTCGCTTAGCATACTGCACGGGGACTTTGCGTGTTCCCTGAACGAGGAGAACAGCGCCGACAGTCACGGCAAAGAGGAGGACGAGTTCGACAAGGAACATGACGAGTCCGCCCTGAGAGCCGGTTTCGCCCGGGAGACGGCTGACGAATTCGTAGAAGAGCGATTCAGGGAGGCGGGCAATGATACCGATCAGGATGATGAAAGAGATACCGTTGCCGATTCCGCGGTCAGTTATTCGCTCGCCAAGCCACATGATGAACATTGAGCCTGCGGCGAGGATGACAGTGAGATAAGCCAGCGTCCAGAATCCCATTGAGGCAGCCTGACCTGCCTGCGCTACCTGAAACCGGAGGTTGAGGAGATAAGCCGGTCCCTGGAGAAGCAGGATAAGTACAGTCAGGTAGCGGGTATACTGGTTGAGTTTCTGGCGTCCGCTTTCGCCCTCACGCTGCATTTTCTGGAATGAAGGGAGCACCATGCCGAGCAACTGTATCACGATTGACGCAGTGATGTATGGCATGATACCGAGAGCGAAGATTGAAGCCTGCGAGAACGCACCTCCGGAGAACATGTCCAAGAGCTGCATAAGGCCGCTCTTGTTAGTGAAGCTCGAAAGTGCCTTGATGTCCTCGATGCTGATACCGGGGAGGACAACGTAGCATCCGAGACGGTAGATCAGCACCAGGAGGAGCGTTATCAAGATGCGTTTGCGCAGCTCTTCAATGGTCCAAATGTTTCTTATGGTTTGAACGAATCTCATTGTAGTTTATCAGATTTTAGAGATTGAACCACCGGCTTCGACGATTGCCTTTTCAGCAGCCTTCGAGAAGGCGTTGGCTTCAACGGCGAGTGCGCGGCTGATTGTTCCGTTTGCGAGAACTTTTACAAGCTGACGCTTGTTGATAAGTCCGGCGGCGCGGAGATCAGCGATAGTGATGGTCTGGAGGTTTCCGGCCTCAGCAATGGTGTTGATGGTGTCGAGGTTGATGGCTTTGTACTCAACACGGTTGATGTTTTTGAAACCGTATTTGGGGACACGGCGCTGGAGAGGCATCTGACCGCCTTCGAAACCTACTTTGTGTTTGTAACCAGAGCGAGATTTTGCACCTTTGTGACCGCGAGTAGAAGTTCCGCCTTTGCCAGAACCGGAACCGCGTCCGATTCGGGTTTTGCGGGTAACAGAGCCAACTGCGGGGCGTAAGTTATTTAATTCCATATTTGATGCTTTTTATCAGGTTTAGAAAAAATGAATGAGTTTGACTACCCTAACGGTTAATTAAGCCTGTGTCACTTTCACGAGGTGGTGAACTTTCTTGACCATGCCCATTACGGAGGGGGTGTCCTCTTTAACGACAGTGTGATTCATTTTTTTCAAGCCGAGCGCGTCGAGAGTGCGCTTCTGCACTGCGGGGCAGTTGATGCGGCTTTTGATTTGAGTGATTTTGATCTGTGCCATTTTAGCAATATGTTAGCCGTTAAACACTTTTTCTACAGAGATACCACGGTTCTGTGCAACCTGTGCGGGCGAGCGCATTTCGTCGAGAGCTGCGATTGTAGCCTTTACGAGGTTGTGGGGGTTAGAAGAACCTTTAGATTTGGCAAGGACGTCAGTGATACCGACGCTCTCGAGGACGGCACGCATTGCACCACCGGCTTTCACACCGGTACCGTGAGAGGCGGGTTTGAGGATCACGCGCGAGCCACCGAATTTGGCAACCTGTTCGTGGGGGATTGTACCTTTGTGAACCGGAACGCGGATGAGGTTTTTCTTGGCAGCTTCGACGCCTTTTGAGATAGCGGCAGTCACTTCATTAGCTTTTCCGAGGCCCCAGCCTACGATTCCGTCTTCGTTACCAACGACTACGATTGCAGCGAAGGTAAATGTGCGACCACCTTTTGTCACTTTAGTAACGCGGTTGATGGCCACGAGGCGGTCTTTCAACTCTAAGTCGTTGGTAGATTTAACTTTGTTATTTCTTTTTGCCATGATCGTTAAAATTTAAGTCCGCCATTGCGAGCGGCGTCAGCCAATGATTTAACACGTCCGTGGAACAGATAACCGTTGCGGTCGAAAACGACTTCGGTGATTCCGGCTTCGAGGGCTTTCTTAGCGATAGCTTCTCCAACCTTAGCGGCGATTTCGCTTTTTGTTCCTTCTTCGATACCTTTCGAAGATGCAGAAGCGAGAGTCTTGCCCTGAAGGTCATCGACGAGCTGGACGTAGATCTGTTTGTTTGAACGGAAAACGGTCATACGCGGACGTTCAGCAGTTCCTGAGATCTTACCGCGGATGCGTGCCTTGATTTTGTTTCTTCTTTCTATCTTGGAGATCATAATTCTAAGGGATTAAAAATTATTTAGCACTTGCCGATTTACCAGACTTGCGGCGGATAATTTCGCCGACAAACTTGATACCTTTGCCTTTGTAGGGTTCGGGCTTGCGGAGCGAACGGATCTTGGCGCACACCTGTCCGAGAAGCTGCTTGTCGTCGCTTTCGAGGATGATGAGCGGGTTTTTGTTACGTTCGCTTTTAGTTTCAACCTTGATCTCCGGGGGGAGTTTGATATATATTGCGTGAGAGAAACCGAGAGATAGCTCGAGGACCTGTCCGGTCGACTGAGCGCGGTAGCCCACGCCGACTAATTCCATTTCTTTGCGGTAACCGGTAGAAACACCAACGACCATGTTGTGGATGAGCGCGCGGTAGAGACCGTGCTGAGCGCGGTGTTCACGTCCGTCAGTGGGGCGGGTCACGATTACTTCGTTGCCTTCGACTTTAACGTCGAGATCGGGGTTGAATTTCTGGGTGAGGGTTCCTTTGGGACCTTTTACAGTCACTTCGTCGCCTGTTACAGTCACAGTAACGCCGGCGGGAATTTCTATGGGAGCTTTACCTATTCTTGACATAACTTAGTTCTCGTTAAGATTAATAGATGTAACAGAGTACTTCACCGCCGATTTTCTTTTCACGGGCGGCTTTGTTAGTCATCACACCCTGGGAAGTCGACAGGATTGCGATACCCATTCCGTTCAACACTCGCGGCATGTCTTTGTAGCCGGTATACTGGCGAAGACCCGGACGCGACACACGCTTGAGAGCCTTGATTGCGTTCACGTGGTCAACGGGGTCGTATTTGAGGGCGATCTTGATGATGCCCGAGGGGGTTTGACCTTCTACAAACTTGTAGTTAAGAATGTAGCCTTGTTCAAAAAGAATCTTTGTGATTTCTTTTTTCAAGTTCGAGGCGGGGATCTCTACCACACGGTGGTTGGCTTTGATGGCGTTCCTCAATCTTGTCAGATAATCTGCTATAGGATCTGTCATTTTGAAAAATGTTTTAAATTGATTCGGTTTGTCCGAACAATATTTAATACTCTCTGCAGCGTGGCCCCCTTTTGGGGGGCTATAGGCTGCGAATTAAATTGATTTTGAGTTGTTGGGTGGTTATGCTAAGTCAGCGAGGCGTTGCTTACCAGCTTGCTTTCTTGACTCCGGGGATGAGACCTGCGGAAGCCATTTCGCGGAACTGGATGCGGGAGAGGCCAAACTGGCGCATGTAACCTTTGGGACGGCCGGTGATGCTGCAGCGGTTGTGGAGACGAACGCTTGAGGCATTTTTAGGCAGAAGCTGAAGAGCTTCGTAGTCGCCGGCTGCCTTGAGGGCTGCTTTCTTGGCTGCATATTTAGCAACCAGCTTTGCGCGCTTAACCTCGCGGGCTTTCATTGATTCTTTTGCCATAGGAACAGATATTGTTGATTCGGTTCAATTATTTTTTAGCGTTTTTGAAGGGCAGTCCGAATTCCTTGAGCAGTGCATAACCTTCTTCGTCGGTGTTTGCAGAGGTCACGAATGTGATGTTCATACCGAGAAGCTTGGAGATGTTGTCAATGTTGATTTCGGGGAAGATGATCTGCTCAGTGATGCCGAGGGTGTAGTTTCCACGACCGTCGAGCTTGCCTTCGATACCCTTGAAGTCACGGATACGGGGAAGAGCCACGCGGATGAGACGCTCGAGGAATTCGTACATTTTCTCACGACGGAGAGTGACACGCACGCCAACGGGCATTTTCTTACGAAGCTTGAAGTTCGAGATATCTTTCTTCGAGAGAGTGGCAACGGCTTTCTGACCAGTGATGGCAGTAAGCTCGTTGATAGCTGTCTCGATGATTTTCTTATCCTGAGTTGCTTCTCCGAGACCCTGGTTGATGACGATCTTCTCGAGTCTGGGAACCTGCATCACTGTAGAATAGTTGAACTGCTTTTCGAGAGCGGGAACGATGCGCTCGTTATAATCTTTCTTAAGTGTTGTAGTGCTCATTACTTGATCTCCTCTCCTGATTTTTTAGCGTAACGTACGGTTTTGCCTTCAGCATCGCGACGACGGCCGACGCGAGTCGGTTTTCCTGATTTGGGGTCCAGGAGGCTGAGGTTGGAAATATGGACAGGGGCTTCCAGTTTGACGAGTCCACCCTGGGGGTGCTTTGCGCTGGGCTTGGTAGCCTTTGTCACAATGTTGACTCCTTCAACGATGGCGCGGTTTTTTGCGGGGAGGACTTTGATCACTCGGCCGGTCTTACCGCGGTCTTCGCCGCTGAGCACATAGACGGTGTCGTCTTTCTTTATATTTAATTTGCTCATTAGTTAGGTCGAATTAGCTTTACTTTTGATTTATTAAAGTACTTCGGGAGCGAGCGAAACAATCTTCATGTTTGTGGCACGGAGCTCACGTGCAACCGGGCCGAAGATACGGGTTCCGCGGAGTTCGCCGGCGTTGTTAAGAAGGACGCATGCGTTGTCGTCGAAGCGGATGTAGCTGCCATCGGGGCGGCGGATTTCCTTTTTGGTGCGGACAACGACAGCTTTAGACACAGTACCTTTCTTGACGTCGCTCGAAGGGATCACGCTCTTGACGGAAACCACGATGATGTCGCCTACAGAGGCGTAACGACGTCCGGTACCGCCAAGGACATGGATGCACAGGGCTTCTTTAGCACCGCTGTTGTCAGCAACGGTTAAACGGCTTTCAGTCTGTATCATAATTTTTACTTAACTTTTTCGATTATTTCTACTAATCTCCATCTTTTGGTTTTGCTCAGCGGACGAGTTTCCATCAGTCTGACAGTGTCGCCGATGCTGCACTCGTTCTTTTCATCGTGGGCGTGATATTTTTTTGTCTTGTTGACAAATTTGCCGTAGATGGGGTGTTTTTCTTTCCATTTCACCATGACGGTGATGGTCTTGTCACCCTTGTTGCTCGACACAACCCCAATACGTTCTTTTCTTAAGTTTCTTTTTTCCATTTCAGTTCTTGGGATTATTTATTGTTAAGCTCGCGCTGACGCAACTCTGTCTTAACGCGTGCAATCATTTTACGATCGGCAGTGATTTTTGCAGGGTTGTCGATGGGAGAAATCGAGTGGTTGATTTTCAACTGACGATATTCCATCTCCATTTTCTCAAGACGATCCTTGAGGTCCTGCGTGGCGATCTCTTTGATTTCTTCTTTCTTCATAGTCTATTACACGTTTTGAGTTGGGTCATAGTCGCGACGGACGATGAATTTGGTTGTGACAGGAAGTTTCTGGGCAGCGAGACGGAGTGCTTCTTTTGCGATGTCGTAGCTAACGCCTTCAACTTCGATCAGAATGCGACCGGGAGTAACGGGAGCGACAAAACCTTCGGGCGAACCTTTACCTTTACCCATTCGGACTTCGGCGGGTTTCTTGGTGATGGGTTTGTCGGGGAATATGCGAATCCAGATCTGACCTTGACGCTGCATGTAGCGAGTCACTGCGATACGAGCCGCCTCAATCTGGCGACCGGTAATCCATTTCGACTCCAGGGTCTTAATGCCAAACGAACCGAAGGCCAACTGGTTGCCGCGCTGCGCATTGCCTTTCATGCGGCCTTTCTGGGCGCGGCGGAATTTTGTTTTCTTGGGTTGTAACATCTGTTATGTTGTTGAGGTGGTTTAACGATTGTTTTTGGGTTTGCGGCTCATGCCACGGCCGTTGTTGCGGCCGTTGTTGCGTGATTCCTTGCCAGTGTTTGTGAACTGGGGAGCGAGGTCACGTTTTCCATAGACCTCACCGCGGCAGATCCATACTTTAACGCCGATCACACCGACTTTTGTGTGTGCTTCAACGAGAGCGTAGTCGATGTCAGCACGGAGAGTGTGGAGGGGCGTACGGCCTTCTTTGAACATTTCAGAGCGGGCCATTTCAGCACCGTTGAGACGGCCGCTGACCTGGATCTTGATACCTTCGGCACCCGAACGCATAGTAGAAGCGATTGCCATCTTGACAGCACGGCGATAGGCAATCTTGCCTTCGATCTGACGTGCGATTGTCGAAGCTACGATCTGAGCGTCGAGTTCCGGACGTTTCACCTCAAAGATGTTGATCTGAACGTCCTTGTCAGTAATTTTCTTGAGTTCTTCTTTGAGTTTGTCGACTTCCGAACCACCTTTTCCGATGATCAGACCGGGGCGCGATGTGCACACGGTGATAGTGATCAGCTTGAAGTTGCGTTCGATTACGATGCGCGAAACGCTTGATTTTGCGAGACGCACATTGAGATATTTGCGGAGCTTGGCATCTTCGAGGATGGTGTCGCCATATTTTTTGCCACCAAACCAGTTAGAGTCCCAGCCGCGGATAACACCTAAGCGGTTGCTAATCGGATTTACTTTTTGTCCCATTGTTCAGTCTCTAAAATTAGTTAGCGTTTTCAATTGTGTCAACAATCAGCGTTACGTGGTTAGCACGTTTGCGGATACGGTAGCCGCGTCCCTGGGGAGCGGGACGAAGACGCTTGAGCATCGGAGCGGGGTTTACGTAGATAGTCGAGATGCGGAGCATGCCGCTTTCAGCTTTCTGATCGTTTTTGGCTTCCCAGTTGGCGATTGCAGAGCGGAGAAGTTTTTCAACACGCGCAGCCGCTTCTTTGTTAGAGAATTTGAGGATGCCGAGAGCGCGGAACACTTCCTGACCACGTACCATATCAGCGACGAGACGCATCTTACGGGGTGAGGTCGGGATGTTGGTCAGCTTTGCGAAAGCTATCTCTTTATTGGCCTCTTTTCTGAGGTTGGCGGAATTTCTTTTTCTTACACCCATTGTATTGTAATTCTTTCTTTTTTCTAAAAAAATTTATTATACCCGGGCCCTATCATTTCTTGTTTCCGGCGTGGCCGCGGAAACTGCGTGTCGGAGCGAACTCGCCGAGTTTGTGTCCGACCATGTTTTCGGTCACGTAGACAGGAATGAACTTGTTGCCATTGTGCACAGCGAAGGTATGTCCGACGAATTCGGGTGCGATCATGGATGCGCGGCTCCAAGTCTTGATGACAGACTTTTTGCCGGAAGCTTCCATAGCTTCAACCTTCTTTTCGAGCTTTACACAGATGTAGGGTCCTTTTTTTAATGAACGACTCATAAGTTTGTTGCTTGATTAATCAGTTATCACTTTTTCCTTCTTTCGATAATGTACTTCGAAGACTGTTTCTTCGGCGCACGAGTCTTCAGACCCTTAGCGTAAAGACCCTTGCGAGAGCGGGGATGACCACCGGACGAACGTCCTTCACCACCACCCATGGGGTGATCGACAGGGTTCATAACGACACCGCGGTTGTGGGGGCGGCGACCGAGCCAGCGGGAGCGACCAGCTTTACCGCTGCGTTCGAGAGAGTGTTCGCTGTTACCAACCACACCGACTGTAGCCTTGCAAGCCGAGAGGACTTTGCGGGTTTCGCCAGAAGGAAGTTTGATGATAGCATAATCACCTTCGCGAGAAACGAGCTGCGCGAAAGTACCGGCTGAGCGGGCCATGAACGCGCCCTGTCCGGGGCGGAGTTCGATGTTGTGGATGAGGGTACCGACGGGGATTTTGCTCAGGGGAAGAGCGTTTCCGACTTCGGGTGCCGCCTCGGGACCGCTAAGCACGGTAGCACCAACCTGGAGACCGTTGGGTGCGATGATGTAGGATTTGGCTCCGTCAACGTAGTAAAGAAGCGCGATACGAGCCGAACGGTTGGGGTCGTACTCGATGCTCTTGACCACGGCGGGTACACCGTCTTTTGTTCTCTTAAAGTCAATCATACGGTATCTGCGCTTGTGTCCCCCACCCAGGTAACGAGTGGTGAGGTGACCTTCGGCGTTACGACCGCCGGTTGAGCGCTTTCCGACTGTAAGAGATTTTTCTGGCGTAGTAGCAGTGATTGTACCTTTAAATACGCCAATAACTTTGTGTCTTTGCCCCGGTGTTGTGGGCTTGAATTTTCTTACTGCCATTATTATTTATTACAAGTTGCTATAAAAGTCAATGGTTTCGCCTTCGCCGATTGTGACGAAAGCTTTCTTGTAGGCAGCGGTTTTGCCGCGAAGCAGACCGCTTTTAGTCCAACGAGATTTGTTTTTACCGCGAACAACGGCCGTGTTAACATTGACAACCTTGACGCCATAGAGTTTTTCCACGAGCGATTTGATCTGGAACTTGTTGGCGTCAGGAGACACACGGAAAGTGTAGCGGTTGAGCTTATCGGTCAGCTTAGTAGCTTTCTCGGTAACGATGGGTTCGATAGTGATGTCCATTGTAACTGTCTCCTTTCAGGTTAGAAATTGTTAATCACTTCAAGGCTATCTTCAGTGATGATGACAGCGTTGGAGTGCATGATGGCGTATGTGTGAATATCCTTTGCGGTAATTACTTGAACGTTGGGGATATTACGAGCCGACAAATTTACGTTTTTATCGCGATTTGCTAAAACGAGAAGGAGCTTTTTGCCCTCAGTTTCAAGATTTTTAGCAAATTTTACAAAATCTTTAGTTTTGGGAGCTTCAAAAGTGAAGTTCTCAACGATTTTGATCTGGTCGTCCTGAGCTTTGTAGGTCAGAGCCGAGCGACGTGCAAGCTGCTTAACTTTCTTGTTCAACTTGAAGCGGTAGTCACGGGGACGGGGACCGAAAACACGGCCACCACCTACGAGGAGGGGCGAGTTG
>JAIDJZ010000104.1 GCA_029051965.1 Paramuribaculum sp.
AATGCAACCGCATTGCTCCCTCACTGCGCGAACACATCTGCACGACGATTGACCGCCCCAGCGTTAACAAATATTGGGGAACCGGCTCTAAATGCTGCTATAACGGAATTGAATAAATTCGCATCTGAAAGTGACTCTGTCGTCGTTTTTGCCGATGGGAGAATTCAGATTCCATTCCTGGATTTTATTAAGAATTATCAGGGGAGCGAGGGGTGGCTGTTGAATTGTGTAGGTGATGGCACAACCATTTATAACACTTTGCTGTCGGTTTTGAATAAACCTCGGATTCCTCAACGAATTCTGATTGTTTCAAATGGGTTGGATTCTGGAAGTTCATTTCACCCCAATGCGGCATCATCAATATTGAAAAGCAGAGGAGTACGGGTGGACGGGTTGTGTATTTATTCGCCGGCTGACAGCATCACGTATGATTCAGTTTATTATCCGAAACCGAACTACGATAAAAAATTTGGTAAGGCGATAAAGTCAACCGGCGGTAAGCTGGTAGAAGTTTCAGAAGAAACTGAAATGGCGGCAGCTGTAGAATCATTGCTGAAGAGTTCTTCAAATAATAATTCAAACCGTCATTCGAATAATGGATATGACCAAGCGATATTGGATAAAGCCTTGAAAAGAATACCCGAAATGCAATTCAATATCATGGAAGTCGATACCGCGACCTGCATAAAATACAACGGAGTTGTTATAAAAGGATTATCGGGAATTATTGATCTTGTGGGCTTTTGTCAGGATGGAGTATATGTGGGCTGGGATCGTGAGCAATATCCTTGTTTCGATGACTATGACAGGATGAGCGAAAACAGATACTACACTAATTTCTATATGGCAAATTCTTACGGCGAATTATATGAAAAGAGCAAAATCATAGCAGGGATTAAACCGTCTGTCAATTATTGCAAACTGTATCAGTCCGTTCCATTGGAAGTTCTGCCAATGATATATTATTGTGGGGAAGGAGACACAATGAAAATCTGTGGGTTTGAAATAGTCTTTGAATGAATTCCGATTGATGGATCTGATCACTGTCGGATATACTGCATCAGGACCTGCTGGATGCGAGATGTGTAGTTGCTGTTGATTTTCTGTTGTATGATCGCACTCATTTCGGCGGAATGTCTTGCGAATTTCTTCCCGGTCGGAGTGGTATAGAATTCATTGATCGCCTTCATGTCATCGAGAGAATAGAATTTCTTGTATTCGTCGGCATAGAGCTGTATGAGATCCGGCCAGAGATCATCGACAACAGCTGTCGCAGCAGTTTCGTAGTCGGTCAGGGGAAGGTTGAGGTTTTTCCAGCTGATTGCGATTGTCTGAATCATCAGCGCCTTTGAATTCGTTGCCTGTAGCATTTTATTCATTTCTGCCACATAGGGGTCGGACGAAGGAGTCTGGGCAAAGAGGCATAGCGGAGCCAGAGCAAGCAGAACTGTGAGCGTGAGTTTTTGTAGGATTTTCATGGTAAATGTTTTAATGTGAGAATAATGGTAGGCAAATATAGCTATTAGGGACTTAATAAGCAAGCGGTATGGGACAAAATTAAATAAAAATGCGTAACTTTGCAGTCGAAAAAAATTAAGGTAAAGAAGATAAAATGATATCAGTAAACGATCTTGCCATGCAATTTGGCAAACGCGTCCTTTTTCAGGACGTCAACATGAAGTTCACTCCCGGCAACTGCTATGGAATCATCGGCGCCAACGGGGCCGGAAAGTCCACTCTGATGCGAATTCTTTCAGGCGAACTGACTCCTACGCGCGGTACCATCACACAGGGCCCCGGCGAACGCATGAGTGTGCTTGAGCAGGATCACTTCAAATATGATGACTGCACGGTCTTGAATACAGTTCTTCAGGGGCATACAGTCCTTTGGGACATCATGCAGGAGAAGGATGCAATCTATGCTAAAGAGGACTTCTCGGACGCTGACGGTATGCGTGCTTCCGAACTTGAAGAAAAATTCGCCGAACTCGAAGGATGGAATGCCGAGAGCGATGCGGCAGCTCTGCTCAGCGGTCTCGGAATCAAGGAAGACCGTCATTATATGTACATGCGCGACCTGTCCGGTAACGAAAAAGTGCGTGTGCTTCTTGCGAAAGCTCTTTTCGGCAACCCCGACAACCTGCTTCTCGACGAGCCGACCAACGACCTTGACCTTGAGACGGTGAGCTGGCTTGAAAATTATCTGTCGAACTGCGAGAACACAGTGCTGGTTGTCAGCCACGACCGTCACTTCCTTGACTCCGTCTCAACCCATACTCTCGACATTGACTACAATAAGATGTCGCTCTTTGCCGGAAACTACAGCTACTGGTATGAGTCGTCGCAGCTCGCTCTGCGTCAGCAACAGCAGCAGAATAAAAAAGCTGAAGAGAAACGCAAGGAACTTCTTGAGTTCATTCAGCGCTTCAGCGCCAATGTGGCCAAGTCAAAGCAGACCACCTCGCGCAAGAAAATGCTCGAGAAACTCAATATCGAGGAGATTCAGCCCTCGTCGCGCCGCTATCCCGGAATCATTTTCACTCCTCAGCGTGAGCCGGGCAACAAGATTCTTGAGGTTCATGGACTTTCGGCTTCGATCGACGGCGACGTGCTCTTCAGCGATGTCAATTTCCAGATCGAGAAGGGTGATAAGGTCGCATTCCTCAGCCACGATCCGCGCGCTATGACCGCGCTCTTCGAAATAATCACCGGCAACCGCAAAGCCGACGCCGGAACCTATGACTGGGGGCAGACAATCACTACGGCTTATCTTCCTCTTGACAACTCGAAATTCTTCAACACAGACATGAATCTTGTGGACTGGCTCTGTCAGTTCAGTGACGACTCGAGCGAGATCTATCTCAAAGGATTTCTGGGCCGAATGCTTTTCTCGGGTGAGGATGTGCTCAAGAAGGCATCTGTCCTTTCGGGAGGCGAGAAGATGCGTTGTATGATTTCGCGTATGATGCTCAAGGATGCGAACACTCTGATCCTTGACTCGCCGACCAACCACCTCGACCTCGAATCGATTCAGGCGTTCAACAACACCCTGCGCGGATTCAAGGGAATAATTCTCATGTCATCGCATGACCACGAGTTTATCCAGACTGTTGCGACCCGCATCATCGAACTGACACCCAACGGTATCATCGACAAGATGATGGACTATGACGATTACATCACTGACGAAAAGGTTCTCGCAGCACGTGAGCGCATGTACACCAAAAACTGATTCGGAAAATGGTAAAACACGTTGTCACATTCCGCCTCAACGGGCCTGAGGAGTTGCGTCGCGATGTCGCGACCCGCTTCTGCTCGGCTTTGCTGGAGCTGCCTGCACTGATTCCCGAACTGAAAGGGATGGAGGCCGGCGTCAATATCAATCCGGATGAAAAATGGGACATTTCGCTGATCGCGACTGCCGACAGCCTTGCTGACATTGCGGCATATTCAGCCCATCCGGCACATGTCAGGGCCGTTGAAATCATCGCACCTCATAAAGCGGAGCGGGCCTGCGTGGATTTTATTACGGAATGATGTCGTCAAAGGCCGGGATTTCCGGAAGAAACCTATAGGACCTTCCGGCATAATCGATGGAGCAGCAGTAGTGGTGCAGTCCGTTGCTGACAATGAGAAGCGGAGCCTGAAGCACCATATTGTAGCGAGTTATCTGGTCAAAGACATCCTGTGTTATCTCAACAGAAGGAGCCTTGTATTCGACAATGATATAAGGCTCTTTTCTGTTGTCGAATACGACTGTGTCGCAACGGCGGGAAGTCGAGTTCAGGCTGATTCCGATCTCGTTGGCTATGCTGCCGGCAAAATAGCCCTTTTCGTTGATGAGCATTGCTACAAAATGCTGTCTGACCCACTCTTCCGGGGTCAGCGCAACCCAGCGGCGGCGTTGCGGGTCGTAGACCTGCGGTCGGTTGCACTCGGGTTGCATGCGAAGTTTCAGCTTGGCTGGGGGCAAATTCAGCGGTGGATACTCGTCGGCCGACATAAGTTTTGTTATTATCAGAATTATTGTGTAAATTTACAGAATAATACTCAATTCTGCAACCGTCAAAATGGCAGCGACAGCGACAACATCTCCGAATTTCTCCGATCTTCTGCGTCAGATCCGGCAGGGCCGTCTCCATCCGGTCTATATTCTCCACGGTGAGGAGGGTTTCTTTACGGATGAACTTGTGAAGGCATTCGAGTCGGTCATTCCGGAAGGCGAACGCGACTTTAATTTATCGGTTTTCTATGCGCCTGAAGTCAAGGCTGAGACTATTATCAGTGCGTGTCGCCGCTATCCGATGATGTCCGATCGTCAGCTCGTACTGGTCAAGGAGGCCCAGGCCGCGCGTGCCGACGAAATCAACAAGCTACATGCCTACGTGGCAACAGCTACTCCGACAACGGTTCTCGTCATTTGTTTCAGAGGCGATAAGGCAAAGGGAAAAGATCTTCTGGCGGCTGCAAAAAAACACAATGCAGTTGTGTTTGAGTCGAAAAAACCGGTAGGCCGAAATGTAGACACGTTGATAACGAATCTCGTACGCTCCAAGGGGCTTAATATCGAGCCAAAGGGCCTGTCGATGCTCTGCGACTATCTCGGCACTGATGTTTCGAAGATCTATAATGAGATCAACAAGCTTGCAATGGTGCTCGGTCAGGGTGCGATGGTGACGCCAGAGTGTATTGAAGTGAATATCGGAGTCAGCAAGGATTTCAATGATTTCGAGCTTGTCGATGCGATCGCGGCCCGAGATTCAGCCAAAGTGTTCCGAATTCTGGCATATTTCCGCAGAAATCCGAAAAACTGTCCGACAGCACGCACCGCTTCCAATATTTTCTCCTATTTCGCACAGCTGCTTACGGCACAGTTCACGCGTGACAAATCGCCATCATCGCTCATGGCTGCGCTCGGCCTTAAGTGGGACAAACAACTGACGCGTTTCACTATGGGAATGCGCAATTACAATGCCTATCAGACAATTGAGATCATTGCGGCAATCAGGACGTTCGACGCGAATATAAAGGGAATCGGAAGCCGTCAGAACGAGTATGATCTTCTCCACGCTCTCCTGTTCAGGATACTCAACGCCCGCGGCGACATCAGTTTCTGATTTTTGGAGATGTCGGCAACACTTTGGCAGACTTTCGCCTGCTGTGGACGTTCGTTGGAAGGGGAGTGCTGGTTTTTTATTTTACGTGGAAAAGATAGCCGACTGCGACCTGGATTGAAGTTCCCCGCGACGCGGAAAATTCATCTTTTTTCTTTGCGGAGAAAATATTTCCCAATCCGAAATAATAGCGGCCTTCCAAGAGGATCGAGTGCTTCTTCTTAAGAATCAGCTCTATGC
>JAIDJZ010000105.1 GCA_029051965.1 Paramuribaculum sp.
CCATCTATGTGCGTAATAATTATGTAAAGAACCATCAGAAAATACGCCCCGACCATAAACGGGACAATCACCGAGGCAACCGACGCGATGCGCTTCACTCCGCCGACAACGACCAGCGTGACAATAGCGGCAATCGACAGTCCGATAAAGAATTTAACCGTCAGCGGATTCTCGATCTCAGCAAACGAACCGATCGTCGAAACCGTGGCTTCGGTCAGCTGGTTGGCGTTCATGATGCAAAGCGTCCCGAACATGCCGGCTACGGCAAAAAAGGATGCCATCGGACGCCAACGCGGCGAAAGGCCGTTGCGGATAATATGCATCGGACCTCCGAACGGACGCCCGCACCTGTCGAATGTGCGGTATTTTATCGCGAGGACACCCTCATGAAATTTGGTCGACATTCCGACCAGTGCGCTGACCCACATCCAGAAAATGGCACCCGGACCACCCATGACCAGCGCGATCGCAACACCGGCGATGTTGCCCATTCCGACCGTAGCCGCCACAACGGAAACGAGAGCCTGCGCCGAAGAGATCTCCCCCGCGCCGGCCGACTGTTTCGCCCGGAGTGCTTTCAGCGCCTGCGGAAGCCGTCGGACAGAAACCATCCCGCTATAAAAAAACAGGAAAAGACCGCCTCCGATAAGCGTAAAGAAAAGAGGATAGCCGCACAGTGCGTCGGCTATCCCCGTTAGAAAATGTCCTAATGTTTCAATCATTGACAATGAGGAAAAGAGGTTTGCAGAGAATCAGACGAGATCGCGGATCAGCTGTTCGCGGTCGCCCGGAAGAAGGTCAATGACCGGAATCTCGATCATCGTATAGGCTCCCGGAGCCTGCTTCATCGAAGCACGCGCCACATCGACCAGAATCTGCGCCGTAAGGGCCGGATTATTGATCTTCATGTCAAACTCGAAAAGCTGATTCTGGGTCTTTCCGCTGACTCCCTTACGGGTCATGTTGACCCCGTGGCCCATATCCTTGACCATATCTACCGACTCGACAGCCATGACATGAGTCTCGTCCGAGGCAAAATAGGGATCGGCCTTGACTGCTGCGGCTACATCTTCGAGACGCGCACCGTCCTCAAGTTCGACATAGACCATGCGTCGATGAATTCCCGTTCCGAGAGGAATTGTCATCGACAGAGCGTTCTTCACACCCGGCTTCGACTTGACGCAGACGGTGTGGCCCATGCTCATACCCGGACCGAAGTTTGTATAGGTCAGACCCTTCGGAGCGGCTGCCTGCATAAGCGCACGGACAACTGAGTCGCTTCCCGGATCCCATCCGGCCGAGATGACGGCGACAGAACCGTGCTCCTTCGCCACCTTGTCGAGGCTGGCACGCAGGTCAACGATTTTCGAATGAATGTCGAACGAATCGACAGTGTTGATGCCTGCAGCAAGATATTCAACGGCATATTTCTCAACCTCGCGGGTCGGAGTGCAGAGAATTGCGACATCAACCTTACCGAGTTCGCGGATGTCGGTGACGACAGGATAGGAGGCAAGCTCAGCAGGCTTTTCCCCGAGCGAACGGCGCACGATTCCGGCGATTTCGAAATCGACCGAGGCTTCGAGAGCCTCGACGACAAACCGTCCGATATTTCCATAGCCGACAACTGCGGCCTTGATCTTATTCATAGATTCTTATTATTTGAGAGATGAAACGATGTCTTTTGTGTCGCGGGCGATCATGAGCTCTTCATCGGTCGGGATAACGACAACCTTCACTTTCGATCCGGGAAGGGAGATGAGAGCCTCTTCACCGCGGATCTTCGAATTGAGTTCGCGGTCGATCTCGACACCCATGAATCCGAGAGGCGCGCAGACATTCTCGCGGACTCCGGTCTGGTTTTCGCCGACACCGCCTGTAAAGACGATCACGTCGAGACCGCCCATCTCGGCAGCATATGCCCCGATATATTTAGTGATGCGGAGTTCGTACATATCGAGAGCGAGCTTCGCACGTTCGTTGCCGGCATTGACAGCCGCTTCGATCTCGCGCATGTCACTGCTGATTTCCGAAACGCCGGCCACACCGCTCTTCTTATTGATCAGATTCTGGATGTCGGCAGCGCTCATGCCATGTTTCGTCATCAGATATG
>JAIDJZ010000106.1 GCA_029051965.1 Paramuribaculum sp.
CATTGACATGGCGATCGGAGCGGCGGATTCCGATTCTGTAGTGTACACAAGCATGTAGTAGAAAAAAGGCGAATCCTTAGCTTAAAAGTCGAAAAAGGTTGATTGATGAGCTTGATTTTTACAACTATTAACAGAAAAATAGCATACCAACAAAAAAAAACTAATTTTTATTTGCGGATTAAAAAAAAGGTAGTAACTTTGTATCGTTTTTGAAGCTAAAAAAATTGTTTTATTATTAAATCGAAAAAAACGAAAATGAAAAAGTTAGTTTTATTATTCGCTGTTGTATTCGGCGCTTCTATTGTCTCTTGCAACGATGCTAAGAAAGCTGAAACTACTGCTGACACTACTGCAACTGAAACTGTAGACACAACTGCTGCTACTGTAGACTCTACTGCTACTGTTGACTCTGCTGCTGTTGTTGACTCTGCTAAAGTTGACACTACTAAGGCTGCCTAAGTAGAAGCTCCTTACAACAGACGTAAGAACTAAGAGCCAATTCCCAAAGGAGTTGACTCTTTATTTTTTTGTGTACATCTCTGTACACATTTTTTTCTGAAACCGCGCAAGTTATATCTTTCAATAACCGGCGCGGTATTTTTCGTGGTCAATGTCTTCGAGGATAGAAAGGTAGGAGGCGTAGCGTGACTGTGCAATGAGATTGTCGTCGAGAGCCTGCCTAACCGCGCATCCGGGTTCGTGAGTGTGGGTGCAGTTGCCGTAGCGGCAGTTATCAGAAGCCGCGAAGATTTCGGGAAAGAAATGGGCGACTTCATATTTGTCGTAGTCGATAGTGCCGAAACCTTTGACTCCGGGGGTGTCGATTATGTAGCCTCCGCCGGGGAGCGGAAACATTTCCGAGAAAGTGGTCGTGTGCATTCCGGTCAGGTGGGTCTGAGAGATCTCGGCGGTCCGCAGGTCGAGTCCGGGAATGATTTCGTTGATTAGTGACGATTTGCCGACTCCGGAATTGCCGGAGAGAAGAGTCGTCTTGTCAGAGAGGGTTTTTCTGACTTCTTCGATGCCTGTTTTCTCGAGGGCAGATGTGTGGATGACTTTATAGCCGATCGATTCATAGAGATATGTGACGGCGTCGAGCAGTTCGCGCGATTCCTCATCGGCAAGCAGGTCGGTCTTGTTGATGACGATCACCGATGGAATCCGGTAGGCTTCGGCTGTCGATAGAAAACGGTCAATGAATGTCGTGGAGGTGACGGGATGGGTCAGCGTGACGATCAGCAGGGCTTGGTCAAGATTGGCTGCAATGATATGAGCCTCTTTCGACAGGTTGCTTGCCCGTCTAATGATATAGTTCTTTCTCGGTTTGATTTCAACTATATATGCAGC
>JAIDJZ010000107.1 GCA_029051965.1 Paramuribaculum sp.
ACCGCTGTGTTTTTTGAGGATACTCTCGATTTCGTCGGCCTTGTCGTTTTCATTTTCCGCGCGCAGAATATCGACGAGGGCTTCCCAGTTCTCGACTTTTGCGTCGCTCGTCATTTCGATGTATCGGCGTGTCGAGGGCGAGAGGTTTTCGTTGATGATGGTCAGCGCCGAACGCATACGCTTCTTCGACAGATCGACGTTATGGTCGTAGGAGCCCTCCGGTGAAGCCGTGCCGTTGATTGCAAAACTCTTGATGGCTGCGTCGGGGTTGTCTTCAAATTGCTTCAGCTGGGCAAGAAGAGCGTTCATTTCGCGACGGTTGTCTGCGTAGTTCATGTCGAGAGTCGACTCGTTTACGCGGAACGTGATCTTGACGTCTCCTTTCGTGTCGCGCATCTGCATCTCGGGAGTCGGGAAATAGGTCGAGTCCTTTACTTCCGATCCGAGAATGCTATAGCGGAAAAAACGGAGAGGGTTGATTGTTCCCCGTGCGATCCGGGTAGTGTCGCGATAGAAAACCTTATTATAGTCTTCCATTGCCATCATCATGTCGCAGTAGAAATCCTGTTCGGGATTTTTCAGATAGACGGAGTCGCTCCAGGTTATGATGTCATCGCCTCCGGCAGACTGGTTCTTTAGTGTCACATATCTTGACAGCGGATCGGATTCAAGCTTGAAATCATACATTCGTTCCTGTGTGATGTTATAGCGTTTGCCATCATAGACAAGGGGCTTCAGGAACCACCGGCGTCCTTCGGTCACATTGTAGAGGGCCGGCTGGATGATAAGTCTGGTCGATGAGTTGAACAGATGCCCGGGCACTTTTACACGTGTCTTGATGTGGGCATAGTTGCCTTTTATTTCGATATCTGTTGGTTCGGGGGCAACAACTTTCAGTTTGCTTTTTCCTTTGACAAGTACCTCTCCGAGGGTGATCGCCGAACGCGTCAGAGTCACATCGACAGCGAGACGTCCTTCAACCGGAACTTCCGAGTCCTCCATGCCGAGAATCGAAAACAGAAGTTTCCCTTCCGAGTCTATGATCACCAGATATTTTCCCTCTTCATTTGTGCTGGCCAGCAGATGGTCGGTGTTGGCGTCGTAGATTGTCACACCTTTCAGGGGCGCACCCGAGGGGTCAGTCACTATACCACGTACGTTGATGTCGCGAGCGAACGCAGGAAGCGCTATCGCTGAGGCGGCTGCGGCTATAGCAAGCCACGTTTTGATATTCGTTTGTCCCATTCCCATGTTTATTTAAAGATGTAAGAAAAAGTTACACCAGTGCCGATCGGCACAGGAACCCATTTGCTCATGTTGCGGGTGTCCGGGCGTTTGTCGGGATCGCGGTAGTCAAATCCCCAGACTTTTGCCAGCCCGGCACCAATTGAAAACTCAACGTTCCAATGCCGGCTGAGTACAAGAGCGTAGCCGTAGGTGATGCCTGCAGCTACACCGTCGCCTGTTAAGTGACGGTTGTCGAATCTCAGATCAAAAGATCCGGCTTCAAGTGCTATCCCTGCAAAATGACGCGCCATAGGACGATTGAACCAATAGCGTAGCTCCGGTTGAATGCGAAAGTTACGCAGACTTAATTTCGGCGAATAGATGGTCCTTTTGATCGGGTTGCATGCAACTCCGAGGTCAATCGTAAGGTGTCGGTTCAGTCTGGCCTCCAGCGACAGGTTCGGTGACTGGATCAGCCAGTCGAGTGTGTTGGTCTTTATCGCGAGTCGTTGTCCGCTTGCCGACATCCAGGAAATGGAGATAATGGCACAGAAGAAAACTCTTCGTAGGATTAATTTCATGAATTTAATAAATCAAAAACAGTTAAAAAGGATTATATTATATTTTCAGGCAATCAGCACGATTGCGGAATAGAAAAGCAGTTATCAGGATTGAAGGCTACTTGCAGCCCGCCGTTTCGACGCCCTGCAAGTAGCATGTGTGTCGCGTTATTTGCCACACTCTTCGGCGAGTTTGCTCGAAATTCTCATCGCGCAGAAGTTCGGGCCACACATAGTGCAGAAGTGATCGTCGCCTTTGTGGCTTTCGACGTAGTACTGTTTTGCTCTGTCGGGATCAAGCGAGAGGTTGAACTGGTCTTTCCACCTGAATTCAAACCGTGCTTTGCTGAGGGCATTGTCGCGTAACTGGGCACCGGGGTGACCTTTGGCAAGGTCAGCGGCGTGTGCTGCGATCTTGTAAGTGATGACTCCGTTTCTCACGTCTTCGAGGTTCGGAAGGGCGAGATGCTCTTTCGGTGTCACATAGCAGATCATCGCAGTTCCCATCCATGCAATTTGTGCGGCGCCGATCGCTGAAGTAATGTGGTCATAGCCGGGCGCGATGTCGGTTGTGAGAGGGCCGAGCGTATAGAATGGAGCTTCATGACATTTCTCGATCTGACGGTCCATGTTTTCTTTGATCTTGTGCATGGGAACATGGCCGGGACCTTCGATGAGTACCTGGACATTATGTTTCCACGCGATTTCGGTAAGCTCGCCGAGTACATCGAGTTCCAGGAACTGCGAACGGTCATTCGCATCGTGGATGGAACCGGGTCGCAATCCGTCGCCAAGAGAGACTGCAACGTCATATTTCGCAAGGATTTCGCAGATTTCGTCAAAGTGGGTGTAGAGAAAGTTTTCCTCGTCGTGAATCTTGGCCCAGCTTGTCATAATCGAACCTCCGCGCGAAACAATTCCTGTCAGACGTTCGCCAACCATGTCTGCATGAGCCTTGAGTGCGCCGGCGTGGATTGTGAAGTAGTCAACTCCCTGCTCGGCCTGTTCGATAAGTGTGTCGCGATAGATCTCCCAGTTGAGATCCTCTACTTTACCGTTTACTTTTTCAAGAGCCTGATAGACGGGTACTGTTCCCATCGGAACCGGACAGTTGCGGATGATCCATTCGCGGGTCTCGTGGATATTGTCGCCGGTTGACAGGTCCATCAGTGTGTCCCCGCCCCAGTAACAGCTCCATACGGCTTTGTTGATTTCCTCTTCGATTCCGGAAGATAGGGCTGAGTTGCCGATG
>JAIDJZ010000108.1 GCA_029051965.1 Paramuribaculum sp.
CATTGACGAGAGTTTCAAGCGCGAGAGTGCCGTTGTAGTTGATTTCTTTGTAGGATTTGCCCGCTGCGGTGAGCATTGATTTCACGACGTCGATGAACTCGACTTTGTCACGACGTCCGTCGTTGCTGACTATGAAAACAGGCATGTAGTCATCGAATGACGTGATGAACGATTTGGCCGCGCGGTCATACATTATTTCTCTCGGGACCGCACCCTGAATAGCATAAGGATTGGTCAGGTATGCTGAGTCTCGGTTGTTGAACAGATTGAGCACATAGATGCTATTGTCGCGACCGTAGGCGTTAAGCGTGCTGAGCTGTTCGGCATTGTCCGGTCCGATGATAGCATTGGCGTTTTTCAGTTCGGGTTTTTCGAGGACTTCCTGAAGGCCTTCGGGTGTGCCTTTGGTGTCATATGTCTGAACGTGGATCGGGTGGCCGAATGAACGCAGAGAGTCGACCGCAAGGAGGAATCCGCGGAAGAACTCGGTCATCGATTTGTTGTGCTTGCCTTTCTGGTCGAGTTGAAACGGAAGGACAACTGCGAGGTTGATCGTTTTTTTCTCTGCGGGGGCAACTGTTTCGGCAGAGGCGTTTTCGCGAATTTCGTCGAATCCGTCGGGGAGATTGATGGTCATGCCCTCTTTGAGGACGTCGACGCCTGGATTGGCTGCGTAGAGGTGGGGCAGGTCGATACCGTTTCGTGTGGCGATTCCATAGAACGTGTCGCCGGCTTTCACTTTATAGGTCGACGACGTCTGGTTTGCCGCTGTTGAAGTTGCCGGTTTTGCGGATGCGGGAATCACGATTTCGATGCCTGAGGAGTAGCGGGCGGCATCGAGTCCGGGATTTGCCGCGAGCAGTTCGGCCAAGGGAATATTATTGTCCCGCGCGATCTGGTAGAGCGTTTCATGGTCGCCAATCACGTGGGTTATGGTTTTGTTTGTTGAAGTTGTCTTTGTTGAAGATGTGTTTTTCTGATTAACAGCTTTTGCGTTTTTTGTAGATTTCACGATGACGAGCTGGCCCTCTTTCACTCCGTCGCGAGCGGCCGGATTGAGTGAATAAAACTCTTCGAGTGAAAGGTCGAATCGTTTTGAGATTCCATAGGCCGTGTCGCTTTTCTTGACCAGATATGTGTCGCTTTGTGATGTGGACGCGCTGTTTGCGGCCTTGCCCAGCAGAAGCTCCTGGCCAGTTTTAAGGCCGTCAGCAGCCTCCGGGTTGAGCCGGATGATCTCCGCTTCGCTGATTTTGAATCGTTTGCTGAGCGCGTAGAGCGTTTCGTGCTGTTTTACAGTATAGAAATGATAGGTTGAACCATTAACGGTCTTAATGGGCAATTCGTTTATGCCTGCTGCAAGAACGGAGGATGCTGCGAATAGGAATGCTCCGAACATGTAGCGTCTCATCTGGTGTAGAATCATCGGAAAAAGGTTTTCGTAACATATTTGCACTGCAAATTTAACGAGTTATTGTCAATTGTGCAACACTAACACCTTTCTAATGATATTAAAAGCTATAAAAAGAACTTGCGCATACTGACTGTGCGGAAGACATGGTGGCGTTTTGAGAATTCGGCGGATATGGTTAATTTTGCTGCCGATTGTCGGAGATATCCGTGATAAATTAGCTGAAATATGACTGAATTCAATAAATTTCAACAGGTTAAACGCCGTTTTTTCGCTATGAGAAACGGTGTGGTCGTTGACACACTGCGCAAGGCGGGTTCGCCCTTCCGCATTATTTTTGGTATGAACCTGCCCCAGATAGTGGAAGTTGCCGGCGGGCTGGGACGTGACCAGGGGCTTGGATGGCGTTTGTGGGAAAACACATCAACGCGCGAGAGCATGCTGCTTGCGCCGATGCTTCTTGACCCGGATGCGATTGAGATTGAGGATGCAGTGCGGATGTGTGGGGAGTGCCCGGCTTCAGAAGTGGCAGATGTGCTGTGTCATCGTCTGTTGCGCCACACTCCGTTTGTGTGGAGTCTGATTCAGAAACTCTCTGATGAAAGCGAAGAGATCTATCGCTACTGTGCGATGCGGCTTCTATGGCATCATGTCTATTCTCGTCCCGCTGAGGCTGAATCGATTGCGCGCAAGGAGCTCGCCAGAAACTCGCGTATGACCGCAGGTCCGGCTCTTCAGATTGTCGATGAAGTGGCGTTTATGAACGATGCCAGCGTGAATTGAGCTTTTCGCTGAGGATCAGGCCCACGAGTATCAGCGCGCAGCCTGTATAGCCTATTGCCGAGATCTGTTCTCCGAGATAGAAATAGGATGCGGCAAGAGTTACGATCGGGCTGACGTACAGGTAATTTCCTGCGCTCATGACGCCGAGACGTTTCACAGACTGAGCCCAAAGCAGATAGGCGATCAGCGAACAGACCACTCCGAGGAAACATAGATTTCCGATGATTGCCGGTTCCAGAAGTCTTTCGAGAGGCAGCATTGTAGGTTCAACTGCAAGAAACGGGATCGAGGTCAGCAGGCCGTAGAAGAATGTCTTGCGGGTGACGAACCACACATTATATTCTGCATTGAGCGGCTTGAGCAGAATCGAATATATGGCCCAGCAGATGGCAGAGAGGAGTGCGAGAAGATCGCCGAGCGGATTGATCTTCATCACGAAGCTGCTGTTGAATATTACGCATGCGACTCCGGCGAACGCGATTGCCGAGCCGGTCATGAACCCCGGTCCGGGGCGCTGGCTTCGATAGACAAGTCCGATCATTATGGCAGTTATGATCGGTGCGAGTGTGACGATGAGCGATACGTTTGTGACAAGTGTGTATTTGACGGCCGTGTTTTCGGCAATGAAATAAACCGAGTTGCCGCAGATGCCGCAGAGCAGGAATTTCATCTCATCAGCCAGCGACCGGCTGAAGAATGGGCGTGGACAAATGAGAAAAACTAATAAATATGCAATAATAAATCTATAAATATAGATTTCCACCGCACTCAACCCATTTTGAAGGAGAACTTTCGTATTGATGAAGGCTACTCCCCACGCCGTTACGGCGAGCAGTGCTCCCATG
>JAIDJZ010000109.1 GCA_029051965.1 Paramuribaculum sp.
GCTCCTTCATCACAAGACAAAAATCACTCAGAGATATGCGACCCCAGCATTAACAAATATTGGGGAACCGGCTCTTAATTCAGAAAAAAATGGACAGAAACATTTCAACATTGTAGTTGTAATGTTGGGAATTTGTTGTAATTTTGCAAGGTTTTCACGAGTAATCATGCGAAACCGCTGAATAAGAATAATCAATTCAACTATTAGTCGCATGCACAAACACTTGACAGCAGTGCTTGAACTTCAGGACGGCACACGCTTTGAAGGGAAGTCTTTCGGTTATGAAGGAGCTTCGGCCGGGGAGGTCGTTTTCAATACGGCCATGACCGGTTACCCCGAAAGTCTTACTGATCCCTCTTATGAAGGGCAGATTCTTGTAACAACTTATCCTTTGCTGGGCAACTACGGTGTTCCTCCTCAGCGCGAGAAGGACGATGTCAGCGAGTTCTATGAAAGCTCGCGCATCCACTGTCGCGCGATTGTCGCGCAGGACTATTCCTGGGACCACTCCCACTGGCAGGCCGAACGGTCGCTTGCCGACTGGCTCCGTCAGGAAAAAGTACCCGGTATTTATGGCGTTGACACCCGCGCGCTGACCAAGCATCTTCGTGAACATGGCTCGATGCTTGGTCGCGTTGTAGTTGAGGGGCATGCAGCTCCTGAATTCTACGATCCGAACCATGAGAATCTGGTGGCGAAAGTCAGCACTAAAGAGGTGGAGATTCATGGCGCGGGCGACAAGACGGTAGTGCTTGTCGACTGCGGAGTCAAACATAATATCATACGCTGTCTGACGCGCCGGGGAGTGAAAGTGGTGCTCGTGCCGTGGGATTATGATTTTACGGCGATCCCCTATGACGGGCTATTCATCTCGAACGGTCCCGGCAATCCCGATATGGTCGACGTCACAGTCGCCAATCTCAGAAAAGCTCTTGAGGGAGACCGGCCTGTCTGCGGGATATGTATGGGCAACCAGTTGCTCGCACGGGCTGCGGGGGCTTCGACCTATAAACTGAAGTACGGACACCGCAGCCATAACCAGCCGGTGCGCCGCGTCGGGACGGACAATTGCTTCGTGACTTCCCAGAACCACGGATTCGCCGTTGATACCAACTCGCTACCCTCAGACTGGGAGCCGCTGTTTATCAACATGAATGACGGTACGAATGAGGGAATCCGCCACCGGTCAAAGCCATTTTTCTCGGCACAGTTCCATCCCGAGGCCAGCAGTGGACCGAAGGACACCGAGTTTCTATTTGATGAATTTATCTCTATGCTCTAACAAGTTTCGACAATGACGAACGACACCTCAATAAAGAAAGTGCTGCTGCTCGGAAGCGGCGCACTCAAGATCGGAGAGGCCGGCGAATTTGATTACAGCGGTTCGCAGGCCCTCAAGGCAATGAAGGAAGAGGGGATTGCGACAGTCCTTATCAATCCGAATATCGCAACCGTGCAGACATCGGAGGGAATTGCCGACAAGATTTATTTTCTTCCTGTCACACCGGCTTTTGTCGAACGTGTGATCCAGCGGGAGCGTCCCGACGGTATTCTTCTGGCGTTTGGCGGCCAGACGGCTCTCAACTGCGGCGTAGAGCTTTATCGGAGCGGAGTCCTGGAGCGTTATGGCGTCAGAGTGCTCGGCACTCCGGTGCAGGCGATCATGGACACGGAGGATCGCGAGCTGTTTGTTGAAAAGCTGGATCAGATAGATGTCAGGACAATAAAGAGCACCGCTGTCGAGTCGGTCGAGGGCGCGCGCGAGGCCGCAGCCGCTCTCGGATATCCGGTGATTGTCCGCGCCGCCTATGCTCTGGGCGGTCTCGGCAGCGGTTTCTGCGACAATGAAGAGGAGCTGACCTCGCTGGTTGAAAAGGCTCTTTCATTTTCGCCGCAGGTCCTTGTCGAAAAATCGCTCAAGGGATGGAAAGAGGTCGAATATGAGGTCGTACGCGACCGTTTCGACAACTGCATAACGGTCTGCAATATGGAGAATTTCGATCCGCTCGGAATCCACACCGGAGAGTCGATTGTCGTTGCTCCGTCGCAGACTCTGTCGAATGAAGACTACCACTATCTGCGCAAACTTGCCATTAAGATCGTGCGCCATATCGGGATCGTCGGCGAATGTAATGTCCAGTATGCCTTCGACCCGGACTCGATGGACTATCGTGTCATCGAGGTCAACGCGCGCCTTAGCCGTTCGTCGGCTCTCGCATCAAAAGCAACAGGCTATCCGCTTGCATTTGTCGCAGCGAAATTAGGCCTCGGCTACGGATTGTTTGATCTGAAAAATGCCGTTACGAAAGAGACGTCGGCTTTCTTCGAGCCGGCACTTGATTATGTTGTCTGCAAGATTCCCCGCTGGGATCTCGGCAAGTTCCACGGAGTGCGCCGCGAAATCGGCTCGTCGATGAAGTCGGTCGGAGAGGTGATGTCGGTCGGCCGCACATTCGAGGAGGCCATCCAGAAGGGTCTCAGAATGATAGGGCAGGGGATGCATGGATTCGTGGCCAACAACGAACTGAAGATCGATAACGTCGAGGAGGCTCTGGCCAATCCGACCGACAAGCGCATTTTCGTCATCGCCAAGGCTATGCTCGAGGGAATGAGCGTTGAGCGCATCCATGAACTGACCCGGATCGACCGCTGGTTTCTCCACCGTCTGCGCGGAATCGTTGACACTTATCATGATCTTGAGTCATGCGAAGGAGTGGGCGGCGTCAGCGCCGAATTGCTCCGTCAGGCTAAGCAGCAGGGATTTTCCGACTATCAGATTGCGAAATCGTGTGGCGAGGGGCGCGAGGCTCTTGCCGTCCGGACCCGTCGCAAGCAGCTCGGCATTCTCCCGGTCGTGAAGCAGATCGACACGCTTGCCGCCGAGTATCCCGCGATGACCAACTATCTCTATCTGACCTACAACGGTTCGGAAAATGACATCGTCTATGAGAATGACCGACGTTCGGTCGTGGTTCTCGGTTCGGGTGCCTACCGCATCGGCAGCTCGGTCGAGTTCGACTGGTGTTCGGTCAATGCCTTGCTGACAGTCAAGCGTCAGGGATGGCGTTCGGTCATGATCAACTATAATCCTGAAACTGTTTCGACCGACTATGACATGTGTGACCGTCTCTATTTCGACGAGCTTACCTATGAGCGTGTCATGGACATCCTCGATCTGGAGCAGCCTCACGGTGTGATCCTTTCTGTGGGCGGACAGATACCCAACAACCTCGCCACCAAGCTCGACGACGCGAGAGTCAACATCCTCGGCACATCGGCCAGAAGCATCGACAATGCCGAAGACCGGAATAAGTTCTCGGCCATGCTCGACCGTCTCGGCATCGATCAGCCGCGCTGGCGCGAGCTGACAAGTTTCGCCGATATCGATCTGTTCATCGAAGAGGTCGGATTTCCGGTGCTGGTGCGCCCGAGCTATGTGCTTTCGGGTGCTGCGATGAATGTCTGCTCAAACTCCGACGAACTGCAGCGGTTCCTGCAGCTGGCGGCCAATGTCTCAAAAGAGCATCCTGTCGTTGTCTCCGAGTTTATCCAGGACGCTAAGGAGATCGAGATGGATGCGGTCGCCGCCAACGGAGAGATAATCGTATATGCTATCTCGGAGCATATTGAGTTTGCCGGAGTCCATTCGGGCGACGCGACAATCCAGTTTCCTCCGCAAAAGCTCTATGTCGAGACGGTGCGACGCATCAAAAAGGTCAGCTCTCTGATTGCGAAGGCCCTCAATATTTCCGGTCCGTTCAATATCCAGTTCCTTGCCAAGAACAATGATATCAAGGTGATCGAGTGTAATCTGCGGGCCTCACGGTCGTTCCCGTTCGTGTCGAAAGTGCTTAAGATCAATTTTATCGATCTTGCAACACGCATCATGCTCGGCGAAAAAGTCGAGCGGCCCTCGAAAAATCTGTTTGATCTCGACTATGTCGGCATCAAGGCATCGCAGTTCAGTTTCTCCCGTCTGCAGGGGGCCGATCCGGTTCTGGGTGTCGACATGTCCTCGACCGGAGAGGTAGGCTGTATCGGCGCAGACACTTCCGAGGCAATCCTCAAGGCAATGCTTTCGGTCGGCATGCGCGTGCCGTCGAAGAACAAGGGAGTCCTTCTTTCTACCGGAACAGCCAAACAGAAGGCTTCGATGCTTGAAGCCGCACACACACTCAACAACTGCGGCTACAGAATCTATGCGACCGGAGGAACGCATCGCTTCCTGCGAGAGAACGGAATTCCGTCGGTCCGTGTCTACTGGCCTTCGGAGTCGGATTGCGCGCCGCAGGCGATGCAGCTGCTCCATGACAAGGAGATCGATCTGGTTGTCAATGTTCCGAAGGATCTGACTCCTACCGAGCTTGGCAATGGCCACAAAATACGTCGTGCGGCCATTGACCTCAACGTTCCTCTTCTGACCAATGCCCGTCTTGCTTCGGCTTTCATCCGGGCGTTTGCCGAGAAGGATGTCGATACGATCGACATTCAGGCCTGGGACGAATACTGATCATCATTCACTACGCATAAAGATGACAGAATGACTCTCCGACAGTTATGTAATGACGCAACCATCCGTCTCGCCGCCCGTTTCGGTTCCGGCGAGGCGAAATGGATGGTCAGAATAATAATGGAAGACCTCAAGGGCTATTCGCTTGCCGATCTTGCGATAAAAGCCGACAACGAGGTGACTGACTGGCTTGCCGGCAAGGTCGACGGAATTGTCGGACGGCTGCTTGATGACGAGCCGATCCAGTATGTTTTCCAGGAAGCGCGGTTCTACGGACTTAAACTGAAAGTTACTCCCGCGACACTCATTCCGCGTCCCGAAACCGAGGAGCTTGTCGGAATGATTGTCCGCGACTACGGCCGGAAGTCTGATCTGCGCGTCCTTGATGCATGTACCGGTTCAGGGTGCATCGCTCTGGCTCTTGCCCGCAATCTTCCGTTCAGCAAGGTCGAGGCGTTTGATTTCAGCGACGCCGCGCTTGCTGTGGCCGAAGAGAACAATAAGACGCTCCGGACGGGAGTCGATTTCTATCGTCAGGACGCTCTCAGTCTGCCGTCACCGTCAGAGCCGATCTACGACATCGTCGTCAGCAATCCCCCTTACATTGCCGACCATGAGCGGGAGTCGATGGAGCCGAATGTACTGCTCTATGAGCCCTCGTCGGCATTGTTTGTGCCCGATGACACTCCTCTGATCTTCTATCACGCGATCGCCGCCTATTCCCTCCGGGCTCTTAAGCCCGGCGGCCGGATCTATTTCGAGCTGAATCCCGACTATGCCGATCTCCTTGCCGGAGATATGGAGCAGGCTGGTTGGGAAGAGGTCTCGGTCGAGCTTGACATTGAGCGTAAAAAACGTTTTCTTTCAGCAACCTGTCCCGGCCGATGAAGAGAAAAACGCTTTCGCCGGCTGAGGTGACGGCCCGTCTCGAGGATCTGTGTGTCCGTTCGGAGCAGTGTGTCTTCGATCTCCGTCAGAAGATGATGCGGTGGGGCGTCACCGATCAGGATGAGGCCGATCGGATTCTCGACAGTCTGATTGACCGCAAATTCGTCGACGACAGTCGTTTCGCTCATGCCTATGTCCGTGACAAATACCGGTTTGACCGCTGGGGGCGCATGAAGATAATCCGGGGGCTGTATGCTAAAAGAGTCGCCCGGACAGTCATCGACGAAGCGCTCGGCGAGATCGACAGCCGTGAGTATGCACTCAACTGCTACCGTTTGCTGTGTGCGCGGCTGCGTCAGATTCCGGCTTCGGTCGACCGCGACGGCGCACGTCAGCGGCTGATGAGGTTCGGCGCCGGACGCGGCTACGAGCTTGCTCTTATTGTCCGACTTCTTGAAAAAGAAAGCCTGTGGGAAAACTCGAGACACTGAAATCGTGGCTTAATGACGCGCTTGATGTCGTCTTTCCGCGTCTTTGCGAAGTGTGCGGGCGTCCGCTGATGCGGGGCGAGGAGGTTATGTGTCTGGAGTGTGACTATGCGATGCCGCGATGTAACTGCCACAACGTGGCGTTTAATCAGATCCATCAGAAACTTGCCGGACGTGTGCCCATAGAGAAAGCGGCCGCAATGTTCTATTATCATGCCGGAAACCGCTATGTGAAGCTGATCCATGCGGCGAAATACTCCGGACGGCCGAAAGTCGCCAGATGTCTGGCCGAAAAATTCGCGCGGGAAATCGCGGCTGATGGCTTTTTCGATGGAATAGACCTCATTGTTCCCGTTCCGCTCCATCGCCGCAAACTGCTTTCACGAGGCTACAACCAGTCGCTCTACATTGCTAAGGGACTGGCCGATGCGACGGGCCTTCCCGTCGGGACGAATCTGCGGGCGGTGCGGCATCATCCGACACAGACCCGGCGCGGCATGTATGAGCGGTGGGTCAACTCGCAGGAAATCTATGTTGCCGACGGTCGGGCCTCCCTTGACGGCCGCCATATCCTGCTGGTCGACGATGTGATAACGACCGGGGCTACACTGCTTGCCTGCTGCGAGGCAGTCCACGCTGTTTCTCCCGGTTCGCGCATCTCGGTTCTGGCTCTGTCATCGACGGCGTTTGCCTGAGGCGGCTTGATGAAGCGTTCGGCCTGACGCATAAGCTGATTTTTTCGGCGGTGATTTATTGCTATGCTCCGAAAAAATGGGTAACTTTGCCGAAAATTGACATTTTTGATTATGATGCAGACTCAACAATTTGAGATGGTGGCCAAGACATTCCAGGGACTGGAGGATGTTCTTGCCGAGGAACTACGCGCGTTAGGCGCCATCAATGTCGAACCGGGACGCCGAATGGTCTCGTTCGAAGGTGATAAAACGATGCTTTACAAAGCGAATATGTGCTGCCGCACAGCACTGCGTATTCTCAAACCCATCTACAAATTCATTGCCCGCGACCCCGATGAGCTTTATGAGCTGATCAAGGCTTTCGACTGGAGCAGTGTGCTGAGTCTTGACAAGACTTTTTCGATCGACACTGTTGCCAATTCCGACGAATTCAACCATTCGCGCTATGTCACCTATCGTGTGAAGGACGGAATTGTCGATTATTTCCGTGACAAACTTGGTCCGGATTCCCGGCCGCGTGTTCGTCTGCAGGATGCGGATGTCCGCATCAATGTCCACATTCAGGGCGAGCGTGTCACCGTTTCGCTTGACTCCTCAGGCGAGTCGCTTCATAAACGCGGCTATCGCGTGGCGCAGACCGAGGCGCCGATCAATGAGGTGCTTGCCGCCGGAATTATCCTTAAAAGCGGATGGCGCGGCGACAGCCCGTTCATCGACCCGATGTGCGGTTCTGGAACATTCGTGATCGAGGCAGCCATGATCGCTGCCGGAATCAATCCGGGAGTCTACCGCCGACGCTTTGCCTTCGAGGCATGGCCCGACTTCGATGCCGAGCTCTTCGATGCGATCTATAACGACGACAGCAATGAGCGGACAGTCTCGTTCCCGATCATCGGCTGTGATATGTCGCCTAAGGCGATCGCGATTGCGACAGAAAATGTCAAAAGCGCCGGCGTCGGACGCTACGTCACTCTTGAAGTCAAGCCTCTGTCGCAGTGGACCGAAGCGCCTGCCGACGGTGTGCTTGTCACCAATCCGCCCTATGGCGAGCGAATCAGCTCACCTGACATGGAGGGCCTTTACTCGCTCATCGGATCAAAACTCAAGCAGGTCTTTGTCGGCTACCATGCATGGATCATCGGCTACCGCGAAGAGTATTTCCAGAAGATCGGACTCGCACCGTCGCTTAAGGAGCCTGTCTACAACGGCGCGCTCGAATGTGAGCTGAGAGAATATGTGATTTTCCAGGGCGACTACCGCTCATT
>JAIDJZ010000011.1:0-1479 GCA_029051965.1 Paramuribaculum sp.
CTTCTGGCGCGTGGCAGGTCGTCGAGGCTGAGGTCAACGTCGTCGGTGATAGTTGAGTTGGCGATTCCGACTTCGTCGGCAGAGTAGTCTAAAACGGGACCAACGGGACCTTCATAGTCGAAAGTTACTTTATAGCCGAGGTCGGTCACACCGTTCTGAAGATAGATGTGGTAGCCATTGTCGGTCTGTTCGATAACGATGTCTCCGGATGCGAGATAGCCGTATGCGAAAGCGCTTCCGGCAGTTTCGATTTTGTTTGAGTCACGGTCGCGGATGTATGTTCCGACGGCGATTGTCGTTCCCATGTAGTCGGTCTCGACAGCCGCGCAGGCTTCGTTTCGCTGCAGGGTTGCCATCGGGGCGATTTTGTAAGTGCCGGGGTCGATGGTGATGTTTTCTTTATCGGGGAAGTAGCGCTGGAGAATGTCAAGACAGATCATTGTCGAAGCGTCGCCCTGAAGACCGGATTCGTTGTCGTAGTTTCCGGTGTAGAGCTGTATCATCATCGTGCCTCCGCGAGTGTTGTGGAAGTGGCCGTAGTAGAATGCCATACCTCCTTTTAACTGGATGTCCAGGCGGTCTTCGCGGATCTGCTGGAACTGAGTTGTTTTCTGTGTGGGGTCAGTGTAGGGGAGACGTCCGGAGAAGGAGATGTCGTAGATTGTGCCGTCTGATCCGATTGCTGTTGCGGATATGGTGTAGATTCCGTTTTCTTCGGTCACTTCAACGTTTCCGGTGATCATGGCTTCGGCAGTCACTTCGCCTTCGCTGTTGAAATAGTATGCGAGAGAGTAGTCTTCAACGACAGTGAAAGGAGCGGGATCTTCGGGATAAGGGTCTTCGATCGATTTATATGTTCCGGCAGGCAGAGTCATTGTCGGCGAATAGTCGGCGGCGAAGTCGAGTGTGATAATCCATCCGTCTTTCGCAGCGACGCTACCGGTGTTGGCGTTGTAGGATGCGGTCTCGGTGTCGGAAAGGATTGTGTAGTAGTCACCGAGTGAAGAGTATGTGGTTGCTGAGTAGAAGCAGGTGACGGTGCGGTCAACTTTGACCGGAGTCATAGCGGCGGCTTTGGGAGCGGCAAGGGCGTGACGTGCAGTGCGGCTGATTTCGGTTTTGGGTTTGGAGAAGTCTGCAGCAGATGCGCTTCCTACGGTCAGCGCTCCAAGCATTAATGCGTAGAATAATTTCATATGAAACAGAGGTTTTCGATTAGGCTTATTTCTTGATTTTCAAGGTGCGTAGTCCGGGGATCTCTATAAGATATACGCCGTCGGGGAGTGTCGAGAGGTCGATTGTGACGGTCTGTCCGGAGGGGAGGCAGGTTGCTACAGTGCTGCCGGCGGCGTTGAATACGGTCGCTTTCGCTATTTTGCTTCCGGTTACGGTCACAACGCCCGGCGCGGGAAATTCGACAGAGTAGTCGGCGTCGCCTGTCAGGTCAGCGATGGCTCCAGTTGTGCCCTGAGTGAATGT
>JAIDJZ010000011.1:1489-1879 GCA_029051965.1 Paramuribaculum sp.
AATGTGAAGTCTTTGATTTCGTCACGTTCATATGTGGCGGTTGTTTTTTTGTCAGTTGTGACTGTCAGGTCGGATGTTCCGAATGTCATTGTCGGTTTTTCAGTCAGAGCGAAGCGCACGATGTCGCCCTTTTTGAAGTTTAGGGTCAGGCATGTGGAATCCGCCCATGCTTCAAGGCCGACAGCTGCCATCAGTAGAGGCAGAAGAACGGAGTAGATTTTTTTCATAAACGAATAGGATTTATATGTGAATAAATATTAATAAATTGCATATTGCGGTGATTGCCCTGTGAATTCTGAACAAAGGTAAGCTATTTATCTGCATTTCCTAATTTTTTTTGATGGAAAAATAGGGAACAGATGGAAAAATGTCAGTTAAATAAGTTAAAGC
>JAIDJZ010000110.1 GCA_029051965.1 Paramuribaculum sp.
AGTTAATTCCGCTTGTTTGAGTAGCATTCTGATATTTTCTTTATTAAGATTAAAAGTTTATGAAACACGATTATAAATAAAGGTGGAAGTGGTCTTTCTGCAGAGAAAAGCTTCTTTTTGGAGAAACTATTATAGTAACGGAAAAAGATTCGCTTTCTTGCACGGCGTGACAACAAATAATTGTTAAATCCTCAGGCGGTCCGACGAGTGAACATTCCGACAGACCGCAAGAGTTGAATTTGTCAATAAAAAAACGTAAATTTGCAATTGTGCGCGACTACATCAAACCTATCACACGCGCCACCGTAAACAATGAAATTCAGCGACATCCCGGGACACAATTCAATCAAGGAACGAATGCGAAGGATGGTTCTCGAGGACCATCTGCCCCATGCAATACTTCTGGAAGGTCCGGCCGGCATCGGCAAGCTGGCCCTGGCACGTGCGTTCGCACAATATATCCAATGTGAGAACCGCGATCCTGACGGGGATGCTTGCGGAGTGTGCCGGTCATGCCGCCTGCATCAGTCGATGAACCATGTCGACACTCATTATTCCTATCCGGTAGTGAAACTCGACAACATGAACTCGGCTCCATCGTCGGAGGATTTCTACAGCGAATGGAGCGAGTTTGTCGGCGGAACGGTCTACTCCGACATCGCCGCCTGGACTGCTACATTCAGCAAGCGCAACGCCAAACCGGTCATCTACGTTGCGGAAAGCGAGCAACTTATCCGGAAACTGGCTTTCACGTCCCACGTGTCGCGCTATAAGATAGTCATCATGTGGCTGCCTGAGCGACTCCACGAAACAGCCGCCAACAAGCTTCTCAAGATGATCGAGGAGCCTTTCGAGGACACTGTCTTCATTCTGGTCAGCAATTCACCGGCCGAAATTCTGCCGACGATCTACTCGAGAGTACAGCGTCTGGCAATGAAACGACTGCCGGATCAGACCGTCGCAGAAAACCTGATGGCCCGTGGAGGTCTGCAGCCGGCCGATGCGATGGCGATCGCCCACAACGCATCGGGAAACATGATAGCCGCGCTGAACCTTCTCGGAAACGACAAGGAGACAAAGACTTTTTTCGACACTTTTGTGAGTCTTATGCGTCTGGCCTACATGCGCGACATCCGCAAACTGCGCGAGTGGGCCGACGATCTCGCCTCGCGCGGACGCGAGGTCGAAATGGCCTACTATGACTATTCGACCCGTATGGTCCGCGAGAATTTCGTGCTCAACTTCAACCGACCGGCACTGACCTACCTGTCGACAACCGAACAGGCATTCGCATCGAAATTCGCCCGTTTCATCACCGTCAGGAATGTCGAGAAACTGATCGAAGTGTTCACTGACGCAAAACGTGACATCGCAGGCAACGGAAACGGGAAAATCGTCAACCTTGACGTTGCCATAAAAACTATTCTCCTCCTCAAACAATGAAACCGTTTCTGCAATATGTAGCCGAGACCTATGCGGCCAACGAATCAGAAAACCTGATCGACTATTGTTTCGTCTTTCCCAACAAACGAAGTTCGACATTCTTCGCATCATTTCTCGCAAAAGCGATCGGTAGCAACACGCTCGCCCCGGCCACAATGACGATTTCCGACCTCGTGACCGCCCTCTCGCCTCGAACCGAGGCCAACCGCTATGAACAGCTTTTCACTCTTTTCAACGCCTACACATCGCAACCGGGCGTTGAGATTGACTTCGACCGGTTTCTCTTCTGGGGCGAAATGCTTCTCAACGACTTCAACGACGTAGACCGCTATCTTGTCGATCCGAAGGCACTGTTTGTCAATGTCAGACGGCTAAGGGAGATCTCGTCGACCTATCTGACGCCAGAACAGACCGAAATCATCGAACGCTTCTGGGGCGAACAGTCACCCCACGAACACATCGAGCATTTCTGGAAACACATCGACTATGGCGACTCGTCGGGAAGCCGCGCCAAGTTCCTGAAACTATGGGAGGTGCTCCTGCCGCTCTACAATGACTATAACGAGAGTCTGTCGGGCCGCGGACTGATTTCTTCAGGAATGCTCTACCGCAACGCCGTGGAGCGCCTCAGGAACGACGCGGAGCTGCCCCTCCCCTACCGACGGTTCATTTTTGTAGGCTTCAACGTGCTGTCTACATCCGAAATCGAAATTTTTTCCCAGTTGCGAAAGCGCGGACTGGCCGATTTCTACTGGGATTTCAATTCTCCGGCACTCAGAATGACCGACAACCGCGCCCGAAGATTCATCTCGCGCAACATCGAGGAATTCCCGTCGCTCTACCAGCTTGGAGAAGAAGAAATCAAACTGATGCCGGAAATCTCGATTGTCGGCGTCTCCTCGGCAGTCGGCCAGGTGAAGGCTGCCGCCACCCAGATTTCGAAATGGGTCGGCGAGCAGGAGATCCATGATCCGAAAAATGCCATCAACACAGCTGTCGTCCTGCCTGACGAAAACCTCTTCATCCCGCTGATCCATTCGATGCCCGAAGATAGAACGACACTGAACGTTACAATGGGATTTCCGATCAAGCTGACACCGATAGCGTCGCTCATAGGCTCAATAACGAGTCTTCAGCTGAGAATGCGACGCTTACACAGCAAGCCATCGTTTTTCTACGAGGATGTCTGCCCGCTGCTGGCCTCTGCTTCTCTGCAGAAAGCAGACCGGGAGGGATGTGAACAGATCAACGCCGAGATCCGCAGAAGGCGTCTGTTTCAGATCAGCGCCGAAGAGATCGTCTCACTCGCTCCGAAGCTCGCTCCGGTGTTCACGCCGCTCGGCAACTCAGCCGACATTTCAGGAGTCAGAGCCTACATCGACGGACTCTGCACTTTCCTTGCGGACAACAGCGACTCTGACGACCGGATGGGCCGGCACTTCATCGAAGCCTACCGCAAAGCTGCCGGCGACCTCTGCGATGCAGCATCGGAATTCGGCATAGCCATGTCGGGATCGGCGTTTTTCAGCCTCGTCCAGAGAACAGTCAACGCCGGTTCGATAAGCTTTTCCGGCGAACCGCTTGCCGGCCTCCAGATCATGGGAGTGCTCGAAACACGAGCACTCGATTTCGACAACATAATCATGCTGTCGATGAATGAAAAGGTTTTCCCACGCAAGCTCTACACCCGCTCATTCATTCCTGACGCTCTCCGTCGCGGCTACGGAATGGCGACTCTCGACTTTCAGGAAAGCATCTTTTCCTACTATTTCTATCGCCTCATTTCCCGCGCGCGAAATGTCACCTTACTCTATGATGCGCGTCGCGTCGGAGGCAGCAAGTCAAACGAGATGTCACGCTATCTGGCCCAGCTGCTCTATATTTTCGGTCAGGGAAAAGTCAGACACTCGCTCGGACTCTATCAGTCCGGTTCGTTCGAGCCGATGCCGGTCGAAGTCTGCAAGAGTCCGCGAGTGATGGACCTCCTGCGGAAATTCACGCCTGAGGGCGGAACACGCAATCTGTCGGCGTCAGCGATCAACACCTATATCAACTGCCCGCTCGAATTCTATCTGAGATATGTCGAACGGTTCGACGCCGACGACGAGCTGACAGACTACGTCGACTTCTCGACATTCGGAACAATTCTCCACGAAGTCATGGAGAAATTCTACAGCGGTTTCCAGAAACGCGACAGCCACGGGCGTCTCATGCCTGCCACAATCACCGGTGAGATGCTCGACGAGGTCATCAAAAGCGACAGCTCCCCTCGGCTCGACAGAATGATCACGGCAACAATCAACCGATGCTTCAACCGCCTTCCGGAAGAGGAAGAACTTACGCCCCTGACCGGCGAGACACTCGTTCTCAGCCACGTCTTCAGAAAGGCGATCATCGAAATGCTGAAAGTCGACCGCGGCAACACACCCTTCACCTTTATCGGGGCTGAGTATGTCATCGATGGATCGCTCCGCATATCCGACACTCTGACAGTCAACATAAAACAGATCATCGACCGCATCGACAAAGTCGACGGCGTCATGAGGTTCGTCGACTATAAGACCGGCAACGACGAAATCAGCGCCCCTTCGGTGAATGCCCTGTTCGACGGCTCTTCCGACAAGAGAGCAAAAGCTCTGATGCAGCTGCTTCTCTACTGCCATATCTACCGCAATGTGGTCGGCGACGACCAGCCGATCCGCCCTGTAATCTACAAAATGCGGTCGCTGATGACTGAAGGCGTGAAACTGTCAACAATCGGAACCAACAAAGCGAAACAGACTCTGCTCGATTACCACGATTTCGCCGACGAATTCGCCGAATGTCTCAACCGCGTCATCGAAGAGATTTTCGATCCCGAAAAAGACTTCACCCAGGCGGAATCCAATCATTCATGCACCTTCTGCAAGTTCAAGACAATCTGTTCACGCGAAGAAAAATGACAGAAACAGCCGAACCGAGAGCCGGGATCTATGTCCACATCCCCTATTGCCACTCAAAGTGTGCCTACTGCGACTTCTATTCGACTCCGGCCCGCACGGGAATAGATATCTTTGTCGACGCCATCAGGCGGGAATTAGATTCCCGACAGCATGAAACCGCAGGCCACCGAATCGCAACGATCTATCTCGGGGGCGGCACCCCGTCGTCGCTACCCGAAAGCCAGCTCCGGAAACTTCTTGAGATTCTCCCCGTCGGGGAGGCCCAGGAGATCACTATCGAAGTCAACCCGGAAGATGTCAGCGAACGGCTGGCCGCCTTCATAGCCGAATCTCCGATCAATCGCGTCAGCATGGGGATCCAGACTCTCGACGACAATCAGCTCAGATTTATTGGACGGCGTCATTCCGCATCAGACGCAATAGCGGCCTACGAAAGGCTGCGCGCGGCCGGAATCGGAAATATCAGCCTCGATCTGATTTTCGGACTGCCCGGCCAGACGTCCGAATCGTGGAAACGGACTCTTTCTGAAACACTCGCCCTCGCTCCGGACCATCTTTCGGCCTACACCCTCATGCTTGAGGAGGGCACTCGTCTGACTGCAATGGTAAAAGCCGGAAAGCTGACCGAAACGCCAGATTCGGAAATCGAACGGATGTATGATGAGCTATGCCTGCAAACAGCTGCCACCGGATTTGTCCATTATGAGATCTCAAATTTCGCCCGCACCGGATTTGAATCAATCCACAATTCGGCCTACTGGGATTTCACCCCCTACATCGGACTCGGCCCGGGAGCGCATAGCTTTGACGGCAGGATCCGCCGTTTCAACCCCTCCTCGCTCAAGAAATATCTGGAAACACCGGATAGAGTGACCATTGCTGAAGAGGAATCGACGGCCGACATGATCAATGACTACATAATGGTCCGACTGCGCACCGCCCGAGGCCTTAGCCTCGAAGAACTCGCGCGGCGCTTCGGGCAGAAGGCTGCCGACCTGACAGCAGCGGCAGCCGGTCTCCGCGAAGCTGACGGCGAACTGATGCGAAATGGCGAATGGCTTCGCATTCCGGAACGTTCCTTTCTGGTCTCCGACCCGATCATAGCCAGTCTGTTTGTCGATCAGGAATCCCTTACCGGCAGATCATAAAACAATGCGCCGGAAATCCGAAGACCCCGACGCATCGTCCTATTGTATGTTTAGAATTCTGAGATCAGAAATGGTAGTAGAAACCTATGCTGAGATCGTTGCCGCTGAGATTAAGTCCACCCTTTGAACTGTAAGCGGGTTTTGCAGCATCGTTGACGCCCTGATAGCCGAGCATACCGATATGGGCCTGGACAGAGAAGTTGTCGGTCAGATTGATAGCGACACCCGGCTTCAGTCCGATTTCCCATACGCAAGCCGTATCCGAATCATCATCGTCATTGCTTGTCCAGCCGAGACCTACGCCGACAGTGCCGTCAACAAAGAGATTGACCAGATTGTTTTCGGAACGGAAGAATGTGTAGCGC
>JAIDJZ010000111.1 GCA_029051965.1 Paramuribaculum sp.
TATGTGTTCGCCATTATTCTGATTCTGGCGATTACAATTATGTTTGACATCAACGAGAAGCTTGATTCGTTTCTTAAGGCGCCGCTCAAAGCGACAGTCTTCGACTATTTTCTTAACTTCCTTCCCTATTTTGCGAATCAGTTCAGTCCGCTGTTCACTTTCATTGCGGTGATTTTCTTCACGTCGAAGCTGGCTGACAATTCCGAGATTATCGCAATGCTGTCGTCGGGAATGAGTTTTCCCCGTCTGCTGCGGCCCTACATGATGAGTGCCACCGTCATAGCCATTGCGACATATCTTCTGAGCGCCTATATTATTCCTCCGGCCAATGTGAAGCGAATCGACTATACGAACACGTATGTCAAGAATAAGAGTGTGGAGTATGGCACTAATATCCAGCTTCAGGTGGCGAAGGGGGAGATTGCTTTTATGTCGCGCTATGACAATGGAACGCGTACCGGCTATAAGTTTTCGCTTGAATCATTCAAGGACAAAAAGCTTGTTTCGCGTCTGACGGCCCAGTCGATCCGCTATGACTCGCTTCACAAGTGGCAGGTCCGGGACTATATGATCCGCGATTTCAAGGGGCCCCGTGAGGAGATCAGGCGTGGAGCGAAACTCGACACAGTCATTCCGATCGAGCCGCGCGACTTCCTGATCGCCAAGAATGACCATGAGAAGATGACCACTCCGGATCTGGCCCAGTATATAGCCCGTCAGAAGGAGAGGGGCGTGGCGAATATCAAGGGGTTTGAAATCGAATATCACCGCCGTTTCGCGATGACTGCTGCCGCATTCATCCTGACGCTTATCGGCATGGCGCTGTCGGCCCGCAAGGTGAAGGGAGGAATGGGTGTGAATATCGGAATCGGTATCGTGCTTAGCTTCAGCTATATTCTTTTCATGACGGTTACGTCGTCGTTTGCCGTTTCTGGCCATGCTTCGCCGATGGTGGCGATGTGGATTCCCAATTTCATCTATGCTATAATCGCGATCATTCTATACCGCCGTGCCTGCAAGGGCTGACCGGCGGGGTGGCGCTTCGGATCAACGTCACATCGGATCAACGTCGTAGTAGACGATCGCCGACTTGACGGCTCTGACGCGTGAGGCGTGCATCTCCTCGAGAGTCGCGCGCAGGATTTCCTTCACTCTTTTCATTGATGCGCTGACTTCTATCTTCAGCATGATTTTGCGGATAAAGAATGTCTGGACGCGTGCCACAACCGGCTCTTCCGGACCGAAAACGCGGTTTCCGAAGAGCTGACGCAGGCGTCCGGCATAGAGCGATGCGAGCTCGTCGAGGTCGCGCGGGTCGCGATGTTTGATGTAGATGTAGATGAGCCGGGTGAACGGGGGATAAAAGAATGCCCGTCGCTCTTAGATCTGATTTTCGTAGAATCCGCGGTAG
>JAIDJZ010000112.1 GCA_029051965.1 Paramuribaculum sp.
CGGCGTCTTTAATTCTTTTTTATCAGTCCGACCTATGCTTTCTCAATTTGTGTTCTCTGCTGACAAATGAGAGTCTCGCGATCCAGGAGAAATCATAAAAATGTTAAAAATGGCAACCCCAAATCCGGCAGATAAGAAATAAGGTCGTATCTTTGCAAATTAAAATTTAAAATGATTATGAAAAGAACCATCCAATCCCTGTTGTTTATTATTTTGCTTGGTTGTGCGGCTACTGCAGCGGCTCAGAATCCATTTACGTGGAGGGCTAATGTCAAGATGAAGAACGCTACTGAAGGCGAGGTTATCATAAAAGTAGGAGTGGCAGACGGGTGGCATCTCTACGGCACCAGCCTGCCCAAGGGTGGTCCGAAAGCAACCGTTTTTGATCTGACAAAAAGCACTGGTGTAAAGTTTGTCGGGTCAATGACACCTTCGGTTGCTCCTGTTGAGAAACAGGATAAGATGTTCAATCTGAAGCTCTCTTATTGGGTTTCGAATGTGACTTTCCGTCAGCGTTTTAAGGTTGTCGACAAGGCTAAGGCAAAAATCATCGGCACTGTCAGCTATATGGGTTGCAACGATGTTACCTGTTCAGCTCCTAATACATTTAATTTCACTAAGAATGTTGTTGTAAAATGAAAGTATTGTCACGATTCATTCTCCTGATCTGTCTTCTTGTTTGCGGCTCGCTTTGCGGATATGCCGAGATTGTAAATCCTGTCAGTTGGACTCAGAAAATTGAGAAAGACGAAAGTGGAAAAGAAGGCGTCATGTCGTTCACGGCGACGATTCAGAAAAGCTGGCATATCTATGGTCTGAATCTCCCTGAGGGAGGACCGAATGCAACAACATTTGATTTCAGTGAGATCGTCGGCGGAGAGCTTGTCGGCGACATAGAGCCTTCGACTCCTGCAACCGAAGAGTTTGATTCAACTTTTAATCTTCCCTTGAGCTGGTGGGAAACGACGGTCACATTCCGTCAGAAGTTCCGTCTGTCAGAAGGCAGCGAGGGATTCCGGGCTGTGGGGTCGATCCGCTATCAGGCCTGCAGCCTTGTCGACGGATCATGTATTCCACCTCAGAAAGAGCCTGTTGAACTGACTATAGGCACACCTGTCGCATCGCCGGCTGCAACCTCAGCGAAAGAGGTGACTAACCGCAGTTTCACATCCGGCCCCGATTCTCCTCTTTGGGCTCCTGCCGATTTTTCAAAAGTCGGAGCTGCTGCAGTGAATAATGTTTCTGACGCTTCATGGCTCTATATCTTTGTGTGGGGTTTTGTAGGGGGGCTTCTCGCGCTTCTGACGCCGTGCGTCTGGCCGATGATACCGCTGACCGTCAGCTTCTTCCTGAAGAAGAGCTCGTCGCGTAGCCGTTCCATTCGCGACGCACTGACATACGGTGTCGCCATCGTGGTCATCTTCCTTGTGCTCGGCCTTGCAGTAACTGTGATTTTCGGAGCAAGCAAGCTGAACGATCTTGCCACCAACGCAGTGTTCAATCTGATCTTCTTTGCATTGCTTGTGGTGTTTGCCATATCATTCTTTGGTGCGTTCGAGATCAAGCTTCCTGCATCGTGGAGCAATCGGATGGATAGTCGTGCTGACCGTACAACGGGTATTCTCAGCATATTCTTCATGGCATTTACTCTTGTGCTTGTTTCGTTTTCGTGCACAGGCCCGATCATCGGCACGCTTCTTGTTGAAGCCGCCTCACAGGGCAGCTATGTCGGTCCTGCGGTCGGCATGGGTGCGTTTGCGCTTGCACTTGCCATCCCATTCACACTCTGCGCTATCTTCCCGTCGCTTCTCAAAGAGCTGCCACGTTCCGGCGGCTGGCTGAACTCAGTTAAGGTTATCCTCGGATTCCTTGAACTGGCGTTGTCGTTGAAGTTCCTCTCTGTTGCAGACCTTGCATATGGCTGGGGCATTCTCGATCGCGAAATTTTCATCTCGCTCTGGGTTGCGATTTTCGTATTGCTGTCGCTTTACCTGCTCGGCAAGTTCCGCTTCAGCCATGATTCTCCGACCGAGCATGTCGGGATTCTTCGCTTCTTCCTCTCGCTCTTTTCGTTGAGCTTTGCGGTCTACCTTGTGCCGGGCCTGTGGGGCGCGCCTCTCAAGGGCGTCAGCGCGTTTGTGCCCCCATTGTACACTCAGGACTTTAACCTCTACGGGTCAGAAGGGTTCAAGTCTTTCGACGACTATGATGAAGGAATGAAATACGCTGCCGACAACAATCTTCCTGTTCTGATAGATTTTTCAGGCTACGGTTGTGTCAACTGCCGAAAAATGGAAGGTGCGGTTTTCGACACTGAGGAGGTCAGCGGCCTGATCAAAGACAATTTTGTTCTGATCACTCTGATGGTCGATGACAAACATCAGCTGCCTGCATCAATCGATGTTGTCGAAAACGGAAAGAATATCAGACTCGAAACCATAGGAGAGAAGTGGAGCTATCTGCAGCGCACCAAATTCAATGCAAGTACTCAGCCATACTATGTTGTGCTCGATGGCAACGGTCAGCCGCTGGTTTCGTCCTATTCCTATGATGAGAACGTTGCGCGCTATGTTGAATGGCTTCAGACGGCTCTCACAAATTTTAAAGCACAGTAAATTTAGAATTAGATCAATTGCGTAATGCGACATACCAGAGAAGAGAAAATCGAAGCTTTAGGTAAGGTTATCGATACGCTCGACATTCTTAGAGTCGAGTGCCCGTGGGACAGGAAGCAAACCAATGCGTCGTTGCGTCCTAACACGATAGAGGAAGTCTACGAACTTGCCGAGGCTCTTCTGAACGAAGACAGACCCAACATCAAAAAGGAGCTTGGAGACGTACTTCTTCATATTCTGTTCTACAGCAAGATCGGCGAGGAGACTGGTGAGTTTGACATCTGTGATGTGGCGACAGCTCTCAATGAT
>JAIDJZ010000113.1 GCA_029051965.1 Paramuribaculum sp.
CGAGTCGTCGTCGATGTCGCGGTGCTGGTAGAGCTGTAGGTTGTCGGTGGCGGTTTCGGTCTGGTCGTAGAGGCAGATGAATTCGCGCTCTCTGGCGTAGGGGAGCCGGATCAGGAAGTTGATGAAGTTGCCTCCGCGATAGTGCTGGATGACGGTGGCTTTTTCTGTGCCTACGGTGCAGTCGGCCTGTTCGGCTTCGATCGGGGTCACTTCATGGGCGAAGGCCACGTCGGTCAGCTGGATTGCGGAGACGGATGGGTCGGGTGAGGTTATGGCGCTGTTGACGTTGTATGTTATCATGACGCGCGTTCCTACGGGATATTTTTCGGGAGAGAAGACTCCTTCCCAGTAGCCGAGGAGGGTTCCGTAGAGGTCGGTGTTGGGTGCGGCTGTGTGGAAGTAGACTTCGCTTGAGGTGTATGATTCGATGTTTGCAAAATCATAGCAGGGGCCATAGAGGTATGAGGGCTCAGATCCTTTTGTGCATCCGGATGAGATGGCTGAAATAAGGATTGTCAGCAGGATTGTCAAGGTTGAGAGTTGTCTGGTTTTCATTATAGAGATGGTTTCTGTTGTAGTTATGTTCGGTTTTGTTTTCGTAGGTGTGATCTAATAGATAACGTAGGTTTGCCTGTTTTATTGGTCGGAGAGTGTTGTAAAAGGTGAAAATTCGAGGAGATCAGTCGGTGGTTGTTTTCGGGAAGATGAATTTTGTCCGGTTTGGATTGTTGCTGTTTTCAACTTCGACAGAGATTGCCCTGAGGGGCGGAATGTCCCAGATCGGGGAGATGTCGACGGAGACGGTCTGTGTCGAATTGTAGGATGGTTTCTCTTCGGGGACGCTTGTCGAGAGATAGACTCGTACGGTGTCAGCATCGAGGGTCGCTTCGTCGGCGCGCAGGAAATATTTTCTTCCGGAGAGCTCGGGCATCGAGGCGGTGAGATTGATGAATTCGCCGGTGCGGTAGATGGTCGTGAGACGGAGCGGTTTTTTCAGTTGTTCTATTTCGGAGTAGGGGAGGGGAGTGATGGTGTCGGTGTAGATGGTCTGGAGTCCGCGAAGGCGGACGTCGAAGCAGTCTTCGCCATATGTTTTGTCGTCGGGCAGGGAGTAGGTCATGAGCAGACGTGTCCCTGCGGGGATGCGCTCGTCGTTGAGCGATCCGCGCACACCGAGCGTGACGAGGGGTGAGTCGTCGATTTCGCGGAAGGTGAAGTTGGCTGTCGCGGGACCGTTGCCGGCGAAGGTGACGATGTTTCTGTAGATGGCTATCGACGGACCGTCGTCGGAGTCGCTGCAGGCGGCAAGCAGTGGCGTCAGGCAGAGAAGGGTGAGGCGGATGATTGTTTTGAGGTTCATATTTTTTCCTCCCTGGTGTTGATCGATGTTATTGTTCCGTCGCGCATCGTTATCATACGGTCGGCCATTCGGGCGAGTGATTCGTCGTGGGTGACGATGACGAATGATTGTCCCATGTCGCGGCGGAGGTCGAAGAAGAGTCTGTGGAGTTCGTCGCGGTTGTGTGTGTCGAGGCTGCCGGAGGGTTCGTCGGCGAGGATGACTGTCGGCTTGTTGATCAGGGCTCGTGCGACGGCACCACGTTGTCTCTCACCGCCTGAAAGTTCGGCGGGTTTGTGTGAAAGTCTTGATTTAAGACCAAGATAGTCAAGTAGTTCGGCGGCGCGTTTCATTGCCTCGGAACGTGCGGTGCCTCCGATGAGTGCCGGCATCGCGACATTTTCCTGGAGTGTGAATTCGGGCAGGAGCTGGTGGAACTGGAAGATGAATCCGATGTGGGAGTTTCTGAAACGGGCGAGCTGTCTGTCGGATAGTGAAAAGATGTCGCGCCCTTCAAATCTGACCGATCCGGAGTCGGGGCGGTCGAGCGAGCCGATGATCTGCAGAAGTGTTGTCTTGCCGGCGCCGCTCGGCCCGACGATCGAAACGATCTCGCCGCCGGAAACGTGCATGTCGATGCCTTTCAGCACTTGCAGGCGGTCAAAGGTTTTTGTCAGTCTGTTTACTTCTATCATTTTCGTCAGTTATCGGATCGCGGCCAGTCGGGGAAGGCCGGCGCTTTTTTATGTTTATGCAAAGATAGCGTTTATTACTCCACTTTCAAAATTTGTGGCTGCGTTTTGGCCGATGAAGGCGCAGGCGGTCGTTGCGCGGGGTCAGCCGATGTTTTCAGTCGTGTCGGGGTGGATGGCTGAGTAGACGATCGAGGCTTTGGCCGGCCCGATGACGGATGCGAGATCGTCGAGGTCGGCTTCGCAGACGCGTTTGAAGGAGCGGAATTTTGTCAGCAGTGCTGTCCGTGTTTTTTCGCCAACGCCTTTTATTGAGTCGAGGGCCGAGATGGTCTGTGATTTGCTGCGGCGGTTGCGGTGGTGGGTGATCCCGAAGCGGTGGGCTTCGTCGCGCATGTGCTGGACGACCCGCAGCGTTTCGCTGTTTTTGTCGATATAGAGCGGGATCGAGTCGCCGGGGAAGTAGATTTCCTCGAGCCGTTTTGCGATTCCTGCAACTGCTATTGTGCCTCGGAGTCCCATTTTTTCAAGGGCTTCGACGGCTGCTGAGAGTTGCCCTTTTCCGCCGTCGACAACGATTAGCTGTGGCAATCCTTTGCCTTCGTTCATGAGGCGGGTGTAGCGTCGTGTCAGCACTTCTTTCATCGAGGCGAAGTCGTCGGGGCCTTCGACTGTGCGGATGTTGAAATGGCGGTAGTCGTTTTTTGCGGGTTTCCCGTCGCGGAACACAACGCATGAGGCCACGGGGTTGGTTCCCTGGATGTTGGAGTTGTCGAAGCATTCGATGTGGCGCGGCAATTCCGAGAGCCGGAAGTCGGCTTTCATCCTTTCCATCAGCTTGTTGACTCGTTCTTCCGGGTTGTGCCGCTCCATGTGTTTCAGTGCGTCGATGCGATACTGGCGTGCGTTTTTCTCGGAGACTTCGAGCAGTTTGTGTTTGTCGCCGCGGCGGGGAATGATGAATGTGACTCCTTCCATCTCGACGTCGGGTTTCTGGGCTGCGATGACTTCTTCGAAAGTGATGTCGAGCGATGTCCTGATTTCGTTCATCGCGTAGCTCAGGAGTTCGGCGGGTGTCTCGTCGAGGCGTCGTTTGTATTCGAGAGTCGCGCTGCTGACGACAGCTCCCCGGCGGACGTGCATGTAGTTGATGAAGACGTCCTGCCCGTCTTCGTCGATGCCGAAGACGTCGACGTCGCCGATCGTCTGGCTGACGATGACGCTCTTCGCTGTGTAGCGGCTCACCATGTCGTATTTGAGTTTCAGCTCATGGGCTTCTTCGAATCGGAGCTCTTCGGCGAGGGCTTGCATTTCGCTTCTGAGGTGGTCGAGCAATTCGTTCATGTCGCCCCGCAGAATCTGTTTGATTCGCTCGATCTGGCGTCCGTATTCTTCCGGAGATGTCATGCCGACGCATGGGCCTGCGCAGCGTTTCAGGTGGTAGTCGAGACAAAGGCGTCCCTTCGCTTTGCTGATGTATTCCGGGGTAATATTGTGGCGGCAGGATCGGAGCCGGTAGAGGTCGCGAATGAGGTCGAGGACCGTACGGGCCGAGGCTGTGTCGGTGTAGGGTCCATAGTATTTCGCGCCGTCTTTGATTCGTTTTCTGGTCATGAAGACCCGCGGAAAAGTCTCTTTTGTCACCACGATCCAGGGGTAGGACTTGTCGTCTTTCAGCAGCACGTTGTAGCGCGGCTGGTATTCTTTGATCATGGAGTTTTCGAGGTTGAGGGCGTCCTGTTCGGTCGGCACAACGATATAGCGCATGTCGGCGATCGCGCGTACGAGGAGGTTTGTCCGCAGCGAGTCGTGGGTCCGGTTGAAGTAGGATGAGACGCGTCGCTTGAGGTTTTTTGCTTTGCCTACATAAATAACCGTACCCTCGGAGTCATAGTACATATAGACTCCGGGGGTAGTAGGCAGGATCTGAATTTTCTCTTCGAGTTCGGGAGATTTTCTGTGCTTTGGCATATGGGAGGGAGAGAGGCTGTGGGTGCGGATCAGTAGGCCAGAAGCGATGTCACTTCTGCGTCGGTCGGCATGACGGCGCGGCCGTTGAGAGCAGAGAGCTCGATGATGAAGTTGATGTAGATTTTTTTGGGGTTCATGCTCTTGACAAGCTCGTAGACGGCAGCCATTGTTCCACCGGTCGCGAGGACGTCGTCGTGGATGACCACGATGTCGTCGGGGGAGATTGCGTCGCGGTGGAGTTCGATGACGTCTTTGCCGTATTCTTTGTCGAAGGCGCAGAGGCTTGTGTAAGAAGGGAGTTTTCCGGGGTGGCGTTCGGGGACGAAACCGGCACCTAATTCGAAGGCGAGAATCGAACCTCCGATGAATCCGCGTGACTCGATGCCTACAACTTTAGTCACGCCTTTGCCGCGGTAGAGGTCGGCAAGGTCACGGCCGATGGTCTGGAGCGCGCGGGGGTCTTTGAACGCAGTTGTCAGGTCGTAGAACAGAATTCCTTTTTTGGGGAAATCCTGAACGTCGCGGATTTTAGATTTAACGTATTCCATTTTTGTTGTCTGTTGGTTATTTGGTTTTGTTTTTGATTGGATTAGCTGTGTTCCACGTGGAACATTTAGGGCGATTTATCGACCGAGGAGCAGGAGGAGGATGTTGATGTCGGCGGGAGAGATGCCGGGGATGCGTGATGCCTGGGCGATCGTTTCGGGCTGGATCTTGGTGAGTTTCTGCCGCGCTTCTGTCGATAGGGAGCTGACGGTCGAGTAGTCGATTTTGCCGGCCAGCCGGACGCCTTCGAGCCGGTGGAGCTTGTCGGCGATCAGCCGTTCGCGATCGATGTAGCCCTGATATTTTATTTTGATTTCCGCTGCCTCGATGATCTCTTCGCGTCGTTCGGTTTCGATTTCGCGGCCGATGAATTCTGCGAGTGCCGGGATTGCTGATTCGAGGCTGGAGATTGTCAGCTGCGGCCGAAGGATGAGCTGGTCGAGTTTGACGGCCTGTCGGAGCGGGGCTGTTCCGGCGGCTTCGAGAGTGGCGTTGATGACGTCGGGGCGCACGGAATATGTGGCAGCGAAATCGATGAGTTTTTCGATCTGGCGCTTTTTTGATTCCATCAGGCGGAAGCGTTGTTCATCGACAAGGCCGATCTCATGGCCGAGCGGAGTGAGGCGCATGTCGGCGTCGTCCTGACGAAGCAGGATGCGGTATTCGGCGCGTGATGTGAACATGCGGTAGGGTTCGTCGACGCCTTTGGTCACGAGGTCGTCGATGAGGACGCCGATGTAGGCCTGGTCGCGGCTGAGGGTAAACGGCGGGAGGCTGTTTATGCTCCGGTGGGCGTTTATGCCTGCGATCAGTCCCTGTCCGGCGGCTTCTTCGTAGCCTGTCGTTCCGTTTACCTGTCCGGCGAAGAAGAGTCCGCTGACGAGTTTTGTCTCGAGGGTGTGGCGTAGCTGGGTCGGGTCGAAGAAGTCATATTCTATGGCGTAGCCGGGTCGATAGATGGCTACGTCGCGCAGGGCGGGGATGGTCTCGAGTGCGGAGATCTGCACGTCGAGCGGGAGGGAGGAGGAGAAGCCGTTGAGGTAGTATTCCTGTGTGGTCTCGCCTTCGGGTTCGAGAAACAGCTGGTGTTCCTGTTTGTCGGCGAATGTGACGATCTTTGTCTCGATGCTGGGGCAGTAGCGTGGGCCTATGCTCTGGATCTGTCCGTTGTAGAGCGGCGAACGGTCGAGGTTCTCCCGGAGGATTCTGTGGGCGTCCGGATTGGTGTAGATTATGTTGCAGGGGCGCTGGCGCAGTCTGCGTTTTTCGTCTGGGAGAAATGAGAATTTGTGGAAGTCGTCGTCGCCATACTGCTCGGTGGTCAGAGTCCAGTCGACCGATCGTCCGTCGATTCTTACGGGCGTTCCTGTCTTCATGCGGTCGGTTGCGAAGCCGATTTCGCGCAGTTGTTCGGTCAGTCCGGTCGATGCGGGTTCCGAGACGCGTCCTCCGGGGGTCTGGACTTCTCCGACGTGCATGAGTCCGTTCAGGAATGTTCCGGCTGTCAGGACGACGCTTCGGGCTGAGAAGAGGACGTTCATGTCGGTGCGGACTCCTTCGACGCGTCCGTTGTTGATGACAAGGCCTGTGACGGAGTCCTGCCATATCCGGAGGTTGGGGGTGTTTTCAAGAATCCCGCGCCATTCGGCACTGAATTTCATTCGGTCGCTTTGGGCGCGCGGGCTCCACATTGCGGCTCCTTTTGACCGGTTGAGCATTCTGAACTGTATGGCTGACCGGTCGGTGACAATTCCCATCATGCCGCCGAGAGCGTCGATTTCGCGCACGATCTGTCCTTTGGCGATTCCGCCAACGGCCGGGTTGCAGCTCATCTGCGCGATTTTGTTCATGTCCATAGTGATGAGGAGTGTGGACGATCCGAGTCTTGCGGCAGCGGCGGCGGCTTCGCAACCGGCGTGTCCGGCTCCGATCACAATAACGTCATAATCAAATTTCATAGTCAGTTGGTTGGGACTTTTTTATCAGGGATGGTTTGCCGGGATCTGATGGCGTCGAGCATTTCAAGCGCTTCATTTTCATGAGCTTCCATTATTTCTCGTTCGCCTGGTCCTTTGTCGTTTATGCCGCAGAGGTGCAGAAGTCCGTGGACGATGACCCGGTTGAGTTCAGTTGCGTAGGAGGCTCCGACGAGTTCGGCATTCGATGCGACGGTTTCGAGGGATATGAACATGTCACCGCTCACTCTTCGTCCGTGAGTGTTGTCGAAAGTGATGATGTCGGTGAAATAGTCGTGGTTGAGAAACTGTCGGTTGACTTCGAGAATGCGGTCATCGGAACAGAAGATGTAGGTCATGGGTCCCATTATCCGGTTATGGGAGGTTGCCACTTCATTGAGCCACTTCTCAAGAAGCCCGGTGTCGATTTGAGGAAAGTCCACCTCTTGCGAGGTCCATTGGATCAAATTTTCCATAATTAGGGATATTACTTACAAAGATACAAAGTTTTTTCATAATAGGCCATTATTATTTCTGTTGATTTTTCTGATAAATTTTTAAAACATTAAAAATAGGCGTTAATGGATTGAAAAACAATGCGGAGGGGCTTATTTTAACCCTCTGAGAATCGAAAATTTTCAGGCGATGCGGTGAGGGTTGCGGAATTTTTGGTTCTGAACGGGTTTGTTTCCGGAGAAATGAGTAAATTTGAAGAAAAAAACGGAATGGTTGAAAAATGGAAAACATCGCTTGTTGAACAGGCAGACGAGAATGCGGCGCGAACTCTGAGCCGATTCTTCAAGACCGGTCCGGGAGAGTATGGCGAGGGTGATCGCTTTCTCGGTCTGACCGTCCCAAAGGTCCGGGCTGTTTCGAAAACTTTTA
>JAIDJZ010000114.1 GCA_029051965.1 Paramuribaculum sp.
TCCACATCCTCAACATCATCAACCAGACAATTACGGCTCCCCGCGAGGACTACAAGCCCAACGTGCCCCGCATCGTCACCATGATCATCCCGAAAGAACTCATCGGCGCTGTCATCGGCCCGGGCGGAAAAGTCATCCAGGGAATCCAGGAAGAGAGCGGCGCGACCGTTTCAATCGACGAAATCGATGCCGGCGGCTACATCGAAGTGGCAGCTTCAAACAAGGCTTCGATCGACCGCGCGTTTGAAATGATCAACGCCATTGTGGCACTTCCCGAAGAGGGCAAGACCTACAAAGGACGCGTCCGTTCAATCCTCGACTTCGGCGCATTCGTTGAATTCATGCCCGGCAAGGATGGTCTTCTCCACATCTCGGAAATCTCATGGGAACGTCTCCCCGACATGGCCGCATCAGGCCTCAAAGAGGGCGACGAAGTAGAAGTGAAGCTCATCGAAATCGACAAGAAAACCGGCAAATACCGCCTGTCGATGCGTGCTCTTCAGCCGAAACCGGAAGGTTACGTGGAACGCGAACGCGCTCCGCGCGGCGAGCGCCCCAACCGCGAACGCGGACCCCGTCGCGACGGCGACCGTCCCCGCCGCGAGCACCGCGCACCGCGTGAGAACAAAGACTAAGCCATAGCAATCAGACAGAATTGCTATTTGTAAGCCGCCGAGGATCTCCCCGGCGGCTTTTTTATTTTGGAAATAAGACAAATAGTCTATAATTTTGCAGCGAGATTCCGGTGAACCTCCGAAGTCACACGCCCAAAAAAACGGACTATGAACAAGAACAAACTTCATTTCGAGACACTCCAGCTTCATGTCGGACAGGAACAGCCCGACGCCACAACCGGCGCCCGCGCCGTGCCTCTTTACCAGACCACTTCATATGTATTTCCCGACTCACAGCATGCCGCCGACCGATTCGCACTGACCGAACCGGGCCATATCTACGGACGACTGTCGAATCCGACCCAGGATGTATTCGAGCAGCGTATGACAGCTCTTGAAGGGGGTGCGGGCGCTCTCGCTGTCGCAAGCGGAGCGGCAGCCATCGCTCTGACAATAGAAAACCTCGTCGGCCCGGGCGACCACATTCTCGCCGCCAACAATCTCTATGGCGGGACATCGAATCTGATCGCCAACACTTTCGGACCGCGCGGCATTGACCACACATTTGTCGACGTGAGCGACTTCGAGGCCGTCGAAAAAGCGATCCGTCCCGAAACGCGGCTTCTTTTCGTCGAGACGTTCGGAAATCCGAACTGCGACGTGACCGACATTGACACGCTGGCTGCGATTGCCCGACGCCACAACATTCCGCTGGTTGTCGACAACACGTTCGCCACACCGTTTCTCATGCGTCCGATCGAACACGGAGCGGACATCGTGGTCCATTCGGCAACCAAATTCATAGGCGGTCACGGGACTACGCTCGGGGGTGTCATCATAGACAGCGGCCGGTTTGACTGGAAAGGTTCAGCGGAGAAATATCCGACGCTCGCCAAACCGGACCCGAACTATCACGGAGCCGTGTTTGCCGACATCGCTCCCGAAGCACCCTTTGTCACACGCATCCGTGCGGTCATCCTCCGCGACACCGGCGCGGCGCTGTCGCCTTTCAACGCATTCATGCTCCTGCAGGGCACCGAAACGCTGTCGCTTCGCGTCGAACGCCATGTCGAAAACGCGGTGCGCATAGCCCAATACCTCGCCTCACATCCTAAGATCAGAAAGGTCAACCATCCGTCGCTTCCGGACCATCCCGACCACGAACTCTATGCGCGTCTCTACCCCAACGGCGGAGGAAGCATTTTCACAGTCGAGATCGAGGGCGGACGTGAAGAGGCATGGCGGTTCATCGACTCACTTGAGATCTTCTCGCTGCTTGCCAATGTGGCAGATGTGAAAAGCCTTGTCATCCATCCCGCCACAACCACCCACTCCCAGCTCAATGAAGAGGAGCTCAGGAACCAGCACATCACCCCGTCGACGGTGCGTCTCAGCATCGGCTGCGAACATGCCGACGACCTGATCGCCGATCTCGAACAGGCACTCGACCGGATCTGAGCAAAGCGAAAGAGTGTTGCCGCATTGATGAAAAATGTCTAACTTTACACGCATTTTTCAAAGCATAACAAAAGCCATCCGACAATGGGAAAGAAAGTAGTTGAGACGCCTCTGATGAAGCAGTATTTCGAGATGAAACAGAAACATCCCGACGCCGTGCTTCTTTTCCGTGTCGGCGACTTCTACGAAACTTTCTGCGACGATGCCATCGCGGCTTCCGAGATTCTCGGGATCACGCTGACGCGGCGTGCCAACGGATCGGCACAGTCCGTCGAACTGGCGGGCTTTCCCCACCATGCGCTCGACACCTACCTTCCGAAGCTTGTCAGAGCAGGCAAGAGGGTGGCTATCTGCGAACAGCTCGAGGACCCGAAACTCACAAAGAAGCTCGTCAAGAGAGGGATCACCGAGCTGGTCACTCCCGGCGTCGCAGTCAATGACAACATCCTCGACCACCGGGAAAACAACTTTCTTGCGGCGATACACATCACCCGCAGCCTCTGGGGCATCGCCTTCCTCGACATTTCGACCGGCGAGTTCCTCGCAGCGGAAGGCGCCCCGGACTACGTCGAGAAGCTCCTGACCAAGTTCGCCCCGAAAGAGGTTCTGGTCGAAAGGGGAAAGAAACGTGACTTCGAGCAGTCGATAGCGACCCGCTATCTCAACTTCGAACTCGACGACTGGATCTTCACCGAAGCGACAGCCCTTGACCGGCTTCTGAAGCAGTTCGAGACAGGCTCTCTGAAGGGCTTCGGCATCGACCGCCAGACCAACGCGGTCATCGCCGCAGGTGCGATACTCCACTATCTCGATCTGACCAACCATAAACGCACAAGCCATATCACGTCGATCGGCCGCATAGAAGAGGACCGCTACGTGCGCCTCGACGATTTCACGGTCCGCAACCTTGAGCTTGTCGAATCGATGGCCCATGACGGGAAGAGCCTTCTTAATGTCATCGACCGGACAGTCAGCCCGATGGGAGCGCGTCTGATGAGACGATGGATTCTGTTTCCGCTGAAAGATGCGGCCGCCATCAACTCGCGTCTGGATGTCGTCGAGTATTTCTTCCGCAATCCGGGCGAGCGCGACGAAGTCAGAAGCTCACTGGAGCAGACCGGCGACATGGAACGCCTCATCTCGAAAGCCGCAGTCGGCCGCATCACTCCTCGCGAACTCGTTCAGCTTCGCAAATCGCTCGAAACGATTGTCCCGATCAAGGCAATCTGCGAGGGAGCAGGCGACGAGACCCTTTCGGCTATAGGCGAACAGCTCAATCCATGTTCGGGTATCCGCGACAGAATCGCGCGGGAGATCATCGAAGACGCCCCGATAGCCCTGAACCGCGGCACAGTGTTCCGCGAAGGTGTCGACGCCGAGCTTGACGAACTTCGCCACATCGCCTACTCCGGCAAGGACTATCTGATGCAGCTGCAGGCGCGTGAAAGCCAGGCTACGGGCATCACGAGCCTCAAAATCGGCTTCAACAATGTTTTCGGCTACTATATCGAGGTCACCAACACCCATAAGGAGAAAGTTCCGGCGGAATGGGTAAGAAAACAGACCCTTGTCAATGCCGAACGGTATATCACCCAGGAGCTCAAGGAATATGAGGAAAAGATTCTGGGCGCACAGGAAAAGATCGCGGCCATCGAGGCGCGACTCTATGCATCGCTTGTCAGCGCGGTAACGCAATATGTCCAGGCAATTCTGCTCGACTCGTCACTTCTGGCACGTCTTGACTGCCTGCTCGCGTTCACCCGGGCCGCTCTAGAGAACCGCTACAACCGTCCGGTCGTCGACACGTCGCTGGAAATCGAGATCATCGAGGGACGCCATCCGGTCATCGAGCGAGAGCTGCCTGCCGGCGAACCATACATCACCAACACCGTCAGACTGTCGAACTCCGGGACTCAGATAATGATGATCACGGGGCCGAACATGTCGGGCAAGTCGGCGCTTCTGCGTCAGACGGCACTCAACGTTCTGATGGCCCAGATCGGCTGCTTTGTGGCTGCGGAGAGCGCACATATAGGCGTTGTGGACAAAATCTTCACGCGTGTCGGCGCAAGCGACAACATCTCCCACGGCGAATCGACCTTCATGGTCGAGATGAACGAGGCGGCATCGATCCTCAACAATATGAGCGAACGCTCTCTGATCCTGTTCGACGAACTCGGGCGAGGCACGTCGACCTACGACGGCATCTCAATCGCCTGGGCAATCGTCGAACATATCCACAACTACCGCAGGATTCATCCGAAGACCCTCTTCGCCACCCATTATCACGAGCTCAACGACATGGAAGCATCGTTCGAGAGGATCGAGAACTATAATGTCTCGGTCAAGGAATCGGGCAACAGGGTCGTGTTCCTCCGCAAACTGGTCAAGGGAGGGTCTGCACACTCGTTCGGAATACATGTAGCGAAGCTTGCGGGTATGCCATCGACCATCGTCAAGCGTGCGGACAGCGTGCTGGCCGACCTCGAGAAGGTGAGAGGCAACGACAACGATGAAGATCGCGGGAACGGCCCGCGGGTGAAACCGGCGAAGGTCGAAGACAAAGGAGTTCAGATGTCGTTCTTCCAGCTCGACGATCCGGTACTGAGCCAGATCCGCGACGAGATAATCGGGATCGACATCAATAATCTGACTCCGGTCGCTGCGCTCAACAAACTCAACCAGATACGCTCCATTCTGACAGGAAAAAACCAATAAACCATTATAATAATTATGCTTCAGATTTCTCAAAGGATCAATTCGCTGGCAGCTTCGGCAACGCTTGCAATGTCGCAGCGCAGCAACGAACTCCGCGCCCGCGGTGTCGACGTCATCAACCTTTCGGTCGGCGAACCAGATTTCAACACACCCGACTTCATCAAGGACGCAGCCAAGAAGGCCATCGACGAGAATTTCACATTCTATTCTCCGGTTGCCGGCTACATGTCGCTTCGCAAAGCTATCTGCGAGAATCTGAAGGCAACGGAAGGTGTTGAGTTCCAGCCGGAACAGATTGTTGTTTCGGGCGGGGCGAAGCAGGCACTGTGTAATGTCATACTGTCGACAATCAATCCGGGCGACGAGGTTGTCATCCCGACTCCGGCATGGGTAAGCTATGTCGAGATGGTCAAACTGGCGGAAGGAGTCACAGTTACAGTTCCTGCAACGATCGAGCAGGATTTCAAGATCACTCCGGCCCAGCTCCGCGAGGCGATCACTCCGCGAACACGCATGGTTCTCATCTGCTCGCCATCGAACCCGACCGGTTCGGTCTATACGCGAGAGGAGCTCGAGGGCCTTGTCGATGTTCTGAAGGATTATCCTCAGATCATCGTTCTATCCGACGAGATCTACCGTCATATCAATTTCACAGGAAGCTATACGTCAATGGCTACGTTCAAGGAGATCGCCGACCGTACGGTTGTGATCAACGGTGTTTCGAAAGCTTATGCCATGACAGGCTGGCGTATAGGATTCATGGCAGGACCATCGGCAATCGCCAAGGCCTGCACCAAGCTCCAGGGTCAGTACACCTCGGGGCCGTCGTCGATCGCTCAGAAAGCAGCAGAAGCGGCCTACACGGGCCCGCAGGAGTGCGTCGAGGATATGAGAAAGGCATTCGAGCGCCGCAGGGATCTCGTTGTCGAACTGGCCTCGCAGATTCCTGGTCTGAAGGTCAACAAGCCTCAGGGAGCTTTCTATCTCTTCCCGGAGGTGTCCTCGTTCTTCGGCAAGCGATTCGGCGAGAGAGTGATCAAAGACAGCGCCGATCTGACGATGTATCTTCTTGAGGAGGCTCATGTCGCGACAGTAGACGGCGCGGCCTTCTGTCTTCCGGGCTATATCCGCCTGAGCTATGCGACTTCAGACGAACTGATCAAAGAGGCTCTCAGACGCATTGCAAACGCGCTTGCCGCACTTACGGACTGAGGAACCGTTTATTTTTGACAATAAGGAAGCTTTGAATCATTTTTTTTAGCTACTTTTGCCGAGACGACCAGCCGCGCCAAAGCAGCCGGCCGCCATTGAAGGAAAACAAATCTTAGACATACCATTACCATACAACACTCAATTCCCATGTTAGCAGAAACAAGCGTCAAGACCATGGAGAAAGTTGTCATTCGCTTTTCCGGCGATTCCGGCGACGGAATGCAGCTGGTCGGCAACATTTTCACTAATGTTTCGGCAGGTTTAGGAAACGAAGTTTCGACGTTTCCCGACTATCCGGCCGAGATCCGCGCTCCGCAAGGTTCGCTCGGAGGCGTTTCGGGGTTTCAGGTGAGCGTCGGAACAGACGTCCACACACCCGGAGACAAATGTGACGTACTCGTGGCCATGAATCCGGCGGCACTCAAACAGAATGTGCGCCATCTGAAACACGGCGGTGTGATCATCGCCGACGTAGATTCGTTCAAGGCGAGCGATCTGGAAAAAGCCAAGTTCACGACAGATGATCCGTTTGCAGAGCTGGGCCTCAACAAGGACAATGTCCTTCTTGTGCCTGTCACGACTCTGACCAAAGCGGCACTTGCGGACAGCGGGCTTGATAACAAGGCAGTCACGAAATGCCGTAACTTCCTTGCGCTCGGCCTTGTCTGCTGGCTGTTCGACCGCCCGATGGACAGCGTCGATCACTTCATCAAGAAGAAGTTCGCGCGTAAGCCGGCGATCTATGAGGCGAACTCGAAGGTTCTCCGTGCGGGTTACGACTATGGGGCAAACAGCCATGCATCGGTATCGACCTACCGCATCGAGACCAAAGAGGCCCGCAAGGGAATCTATACAGACATCAACGGAAACACCGCCACGGCGTGGGGTCTGATCATGGCATCGGAGAAGAGCGGTCGTCCGCTGTTTCTGGGAAGCTATCCGATCACACCGGCCACAGATATTCTCCATGAACTCGCAAAGCGAAAAGACCTCGGGGTCAAAGCTGTGCAGATGGAGGACGAGATCGCCGGAGTTTGCTCGGCCATCGGCGCGTCATTTGCAGGCAACCTTGCTGTCACGTCGACCTCCGGACCGGGGCTTGCACTGAAGAGCGAGGGTATCGGTCTGGCAGTGATGGCCGAACTTCCGCTGGTCATCATTGATGTGCAGCGCGGCGGCCCGTCGACCGGCCTTCCGACGAAGACCGAACAGACCGACCTGCTTCAGGCACTCTACGGCCGCAACGGCGAATCACCGGTTGCCGTCGTGGCCCCGGCCTCACCGACCGACTGCTTCAAAATGGCATTTGAGGCCGCGCGTATCGCCATCGAGCATATGACGCCAGTGATCCTTCTGACGGATGCCTTTATCGGCAATGGTTCGTCGGCATGGCGCATTCCAGAGGCAGAGGAGTATCCGGCGATTGTCCCTCCCTATGTCACGGAAGAGCAGCTTGAAGGCGGCTGGCAGCCCTATGAACGCTGCGAGGAGAACAAGGTGCGCTACTGGGCTATTCCGGGGACGAAAGGGGCTACCCACCGTCTCGGAGGTCTCGAGAAGGATTACAATACAGGGGCGCTGAGCAATGATCCTGAGAACCACGAGAAGATGATCGAGACGCGTCGTGAGAAAATCGCGCGTATCGCCAATGATATTCCCGAACTCGAAGTCATCGGCAGCGGGGATGCAGAGGTTCTTCTTCTTGGCTGGGGAGGCACATACGGCCACCTGCGCACAGCAGCTACGGAACTGTGCCGCCAGGGAATCAAGACAGACTTCGCGCAGCTGCGCTATATCAACCCTCTTCCTGCCAACACGGGAGATGTTCTGTCGCGCTACAAGAAGGTCATTGTCGCCGAACTGAACACAGGAATGCTTGCCGATTATCTCCAGGCACGTTTCCCGAAAACGGAGATTGCGAGAATCAACAAAATCCAAGGTCAGCCTTTCCTTGTCGAAGAGGTTGCCGAGGCAGTCAAACAACTCATTGACTAACGAGCCATGCAAGAGACAAAATATACCGCAGCAGACTATAAGAGCGATCAGCCGGTGCGCTGGTGTCCGGGTTGCGGAGACCACGCGATCCTTAATTCTCTCCACAAGACGATGGCGACCCTCGGCGTCGCACCGGAAAAGACGGCCGTCATTTCGGGAATCGGATGCTCCAGCCGCCTCCCCTACTACATGAACACGTATGGCTTCCATACGATCCACGGGCGCGCTGCCGCAGTAGCCACGGGCTTTAAGCTTGGCAATCCCGAGATGACCGTATGGCAGATTTCGGGCGACGGCGACAGCCTTGCTATCGGCGGCAACCATTTCATCCACGCCGTGCGCCGCAACATAGACATCAACATACTGATCTTCAACAACAAGATCTACGGTCTGACGAAGGGTCAGTATTCGCCGACATCGGACCGCGGGTTTGTTTCGAAGTCATCGCCCTACGGCACGACCGAAGATCCGTTCATTCCGGCGGAACTTGTGTTCGGCGCGCGGGGGAACTTTTTCGGGCGTTCGATCGATGTCGAGCTTGCCACGACACAGGAGGTCCTGCTTGCAGCCGCCCGTCACAAAGGCACATCAGTCTGCGAGATACTCCAGAACTGTGTTATCTACAACAACGGCATCCATTCGCCGATCACAGACCGTGAATACCGTGCAGACCGCACGATCCATCTTGTTCACGGCGAGAAGATGCTTTTCGGAAAGGATAAACGCCGCGGCCTCGTGCAGGACGGTTTCCTTCTGAAAGCCGTGGATCTGGACAAGGATCCCTATACGATCGACGATGTTCTTGTCCATGACGCCCACACGGCTTCGAATTTCCTTCATCAGCAACTTGCGATGATGGACGGCCGGGATCTTCCGCTTGCAGTCGGAGTGATCCGCGATGTGGAATCGGTGACCTACGACGAAGCCGTCGAAGAGCAGGTGCGCGAGGTTCAGGCCGCTCACGGATTCGACAGCCTGCGTTCGATGATCCTTTCGGGCGACACCTGGGAGGTCAAATAAACGGGGTCAGTACCCCATCAGAAATATCTGAGGCGGAGTGTCAACATGGCGCTCCGCCTCTGTTTTCCATGATTATATGGACGGGGTCAACAATTTAAGCTTTATTAACTAATTGGGGGGGGTAATTTGTTGCTTTTTGTTAATTTTGCGGGGTAGATTATTATTCTCTTAAAAACCAATTATTATCATGAAGAAATTACTTATCTGTGCAGTGGCTGCAGCCTCACTGAGTCTTGCTTCGTGCAGCTCGATCCGACACACCTCAACGACAGTTCCTGTCGAGACCGAAATCCGGAGTCATTCAACAGCGGACCTCAAAGTCAGCCAGAAAAAGATCTCCTATACCTACAAGCCGTCGAAGGCAGTGCGTCGCTGCGGCCAGAAAGCCGTGATCGCCACAGCAGTTGCCGAAGCACTGAAGGCGAACGGCAATGCAGATGTTCTGGTCGGCTTCCAGTATGAGATCAAGAAGACGCGCAACTTCTTCGGCCGCAACAATATCAAGTATGTCACTGTCGAAGGCTATCCCGCAACATACGTCAATATCACTCCACTGAAATAATCATCCCCCTATGAAAGCAAAGATTATCGGGCTTGGCGCCTGCCTGTTCATGCTCACATCATGCTCGTCGGTCCGCCACACATCGACGACGGCGCCGGTAGAGACACGTGTTGTCAACTTCACGGTTGCCGACATGGAGGTGAACAAGACGAAAGCCGAGAAGACCTATTCGTGGAATTACAATCCACTCAAACGAGTTTCGATCTCGACTGTCAAGACAAACACAGAGGCAGAGCTTCTTAAAGAATGCGGGGGCGATGTTCTTGTCGAACCGCAGTATATCGTCAAAAGGCGCGGCTTCCTGCGCGGTGGCTCGGTTACAGTTATCGGTTTCCCGGCCAAATATACGAACTTCCGCAAAATGAGTCCTGCGGAAGCGGAACTCATCAAAGTTGCCGACCACAAAAAGAAAAAAACCAAAAAACGCTGGTTTATATTCTAAGAGAGTGTTTGAATTTAAACCGCGTTAACAGTAATACGCATGAACGGCAGAACCTTCAAAATAATCCTGAGG
>JAIDJZ010000115.1 GCA_029051965.1 Paramuribaculum sp.
TTGGCAATGAGTTCCTGAATGAGCTGTTCGATCTGTTCGTCGTTGTTTTCGATCGCGCGGCTTTCTTTTGCGGTGAAGACAACGTTTTCGATCGCTTTTACTTTTGTCGGAGATCCGGGCATGCCGATCTGTTCGGGATCAGCTTCAACAAATGCGGCGCCCCATTCGGGAATGTTGAGATATTCGCGTTTGTCGAGGAGTGCTTTGCGGTCGTCGGACAGCGTTTCTTTTTCAGATGTCGAAGCGGCATATTTGAATTTCTGGAGACGCATTGCGTTTCTCGGGCGGCAGTCGGCAGCCGAGCCGTTGACAGTCACAACGCAGGGGAGCGGTGCGCGGAGGGTTTCGACTCCGTTTTCCAGACGGCGTTTGATTGTGATCTTTTCAGGAGTGATGTCGAGGATTTCCTCGGCGTATGTAACCTGGGGGATGCCGAGTTTTTCGGCGATCTGGGGACCTACCTGAGCGGTGTCGCCGTCGATAGCCTGGCGACCTCCGATGATGAGGTCATAGTTTCCGAATTTTTTGACAGCGCATGCGAGGGAGTAGGAGGTGGCAAGAGTGTCGGCGCCACCGAGCACACGGTCAGTAAGAACAATGCCACCGTCGGCACCGCGGTACATAGCTTCGCGAATGACTTCGGCGGCACGGGGAAGACCCATAGTCAGGATGGTAACGGTTGTTCCGGGGTTTGCATCCTTGATGCGGAGGGCCTGCTCAAGCGCGTTAAGGTCTTCAGGGTTGAAGATGGCCGGTAGGGCGGCGCGGTTGATAGTGCCGTCAGCTTTCATCGCATCCTTGCCCACATTGCGGGTGTCGGGCACCTGCTTGGCGAGCACAATGATGTTATAACTCATAAGATCTAAATTATTGGATGGTTAATGTTTTATGATCGGTTGGTTAACAAGTCGACGTGGCTGCGCAATGGCGAAACCACTCTACAAAGTTACATAATTATCCTGAAAGGAGCAAATTGTTTTGGTGCTTAGGCTGTTGAGTGGTGATGAACTGCTTTTCGGGTGTCTGCACGATGTTTTGCGCATCTGGCGGAATGATCGCGCAAAAGCGCGTATAATAGCAGATTGCACACCGCTGCTGAGTGATGTGCAATCTGTGGGTATAACCGGAGTATCCGGCCTTAAATTTAGTTAACGGGGCTGCTGTTCCGGAGGGCTCAGTCATGAGAGGTTCCGTCGAAACAGTGGGTGCAAATCTTGCATTTTGGCAGCCCGATGGCATTGACCATGTTTTCGATCGAACTGAATTTGAGTGAAGTCAGGCCGAGCTCTTTGCGAATCTCCTCGACCATCTTGGTATAGCGCGGCGAGTCGGTTGTCGCATACTCTTCGAGGTGGGCGTCGTGAGAGCCTTCGAGTCGTTCGATGACGCGGCGGGTGATTAGTTCCAGCTCGCTTTTCGACGCTGTGAAGTTGAGGAACGTACAGGGGTAGATGAGGGGCGGGCAGGAGATGCGCATGTGGATTTCCTGACAGCCGGCATCGTAGAGGTCGCGAACGTTGTCGCGGAGCTGGGTTCCGCGCACGATTGAGTCGTCGCAGAAGATGAATTTCTTGTCTCTCAGCAGCGATTTGTTGGCGATCAGTTTCATCTTTGCCACGAGTTCGCGGCGTTCCTGTGAGCTTGGGGTGAAGCTTCGTGGCCAGGTGGGGGTGTATTTGGCGATGCCGCGGAGATAGGGGACGCCTTTCCCCTGGGAATAGCCGAGGGCCATGCCGATTCCGGAGTCGGGGATCGCGCTGACGAAGTCGACTTCGGTTTTGTCCTCGAGGGCCATGTCGCGTCCTGCGACATATCTCATGCGGTCGACGTTGCGGCCTTCATACTGGCAGACAGGATAGCCGTAATAAGTCCAGAGGAAGGCGCAGATCTGCATCTCTTCGTTTGGCTTTCTTAGCTGTTTGATTCCGTCAGGAGTCAGCTCTACGATTTCGCCCGGGCCGAGTTCGTAGCAGAGTTCGAAGCCGAGGTTGGGGAAGGAGCATGATTCAGAAGAGGCGGCATATGCGTCATCTTTTCTGGCAATCTGGATCGGAGTGCGGCCGAGGCGGTCGCGTGCGGCCACGATACGTCCGTCGTTGAGCAGCAGAAGCATCGAGCAGGATCCGCGCATTTCGTTGTAAACGTTTTCAATGCCGCCGACAAGGTCTTTGCCTTCGCTGATGAGCGAGGCGATCATTTCGGTCGGATTGATGATGTCATAGCTGTGTTCGCAGAAATGGTGTCCTTTGGCGAGCAGCTTCTTTTCAAGATCGGAAATGTTGTTGATGCGCGCTACTGTCACGATGGCGAATTTGCCGAGGTGGCAATTGACGATAATCGGCTGCGCATCGGTGTCGGAGATGACGCCGATTCCGGAATTCCCTTTGAAGTCAGCCAGCTCGTTCTGGAATTTGGTTCTGAAATAATTGTTTTCGATGTTATGGATCGAGCGGGTGAAAATGCCGTCGCTGACCGTTACCATTCCTGCGCGTTTTGTGCCCATGTGGCTGTTGTAGTCAACGCCGTAGAATAGTTCGTCGATACATCTGTGTTTGGCTGTTACGCCGAAAAAACCTCCCATAGAGAAATCTGTTAATTGGAAACTGTTGGAATTGTGGTGTGTGAGAAAGGGGATGCGGGAGCCGCAAGGTGTTTTGAGTGTTCCTGTGCTGACTCCCGCATCTGTTATGTGGGATTATTGTTTGCTATGTTTTTCGATCCATTTGCGCGCATTGATAAATGCGTCGATCCATGGGGTTACGTCGTCGCGTCTGTGTGATGCGGGGTAGTAGGCACACTGCCAGGGGAAGATCGCACGCTCGAGGTGGGGCATCATTGCGAGATGGCGACCGTCGGCCGAACAGAGGCCGGCAACTGCGCCGCGCGATCCGTTTGGATTGCCGGGATAGGCGGTGTAGTTGTACTTGAGTGCGACGTTGTAGTCTTTCAGCGGCATCGGCAGGTTGAACCGGCCTTCGCCGTGGGCAACCCAGATTCCGGTTTTCAGACCGGCGAGCGGGCCGAACATGACGGAATTGTTTTCCGTAATTGTGACGCCGACGAATTGCGATTCGAACTTATGGCTGATGTTG
>JAIDJZ010000116.1 GCA_029051965.1 Paramuribaculum sp.
CTGACAACTGTCAACTCGACCGCGCGGATGAAAATTTCCCAGACCGTATCGGCCCCAGACGTCATCTCGCCCGACTTTCTGTTCGGGAAATTCACCAACCATCCCGCGACGGCCGTAGCCATCGGTCCGACAGGCATACTTCAGATTGAAAAACTCGAATATCTGAAAATACTTCATTCCGACAATGTCTTTCTGATCAATTTCCTGAACACTCTGTCGATAGACGCCCAGAAATCTGTCATCGGTGTCCTTGCCCTGACCAACGGATCGCTCGAAGAGCGCATCTCATTCTGGGTCGTCGCACTGACGCAGCGAGGTTCAACGGACATCGCCCTGCAGTGTCGTCAGCGCGATTTCTATTCGCTGTTCGGAGTGCAGCGCTCTTCGTTCATTTCAACGCTCGAATCGATGCGCGACCGCGGACTTGTCGAATTTGATCAGCGTGAGATCCGATTTCTCTCGCGCAGCGCGCTGGTCGACATTCTGACCCGCCAGCCGACAGAGTGACGTCTCGGATCATAAGAGAGTGTTGTCAGACAACCTCTAAGAGCCGGTTCCCCAATATTTGTTAATGCTGGGGCGGTCAAGCGTTAACAAATATTGGGGAACCGGCTCTAAAAGCAGACCCGCCGGCACTGAGTCTTCGTGTCGGCGGGTCGGTTTGTCTGGTCAGTCGGCAGACGAGGATGTTTCCTCCTGTTTACTGCGATTCTTGGCTTTTCGCTTGTTTTTGGTTGCGGCGGAGTCAATATCTTTCTCCTCCTTGAGATCGAGAATGTTGTGGTCGCGGTCGATCACTTTGTACTCGAGATAGGCCAGTGACTGGTCGGGCAGTATCTTGAACTTTCGCCCCAGATCCATTCTCCAGCGGCGATACATCGAGAGGATGCCCTTTTTGATATAGGCGTCGACAAACGGATGGACATACATGATGAAATCCGTGACCTTCAGGTCTTCGATCAGATAGTGGAGCTTCTCTTTGAGCGTGTCGGTGAAGAGAAGCGACGGGCGGACTGTTCCCTTGCCGTAGCACGACGGGCAAGTCTCGGCCGTTTCGATGTCAAGAGCCGGGCGCACTCGCTGGCGGGTGATCTGCATCAGCCCGAATTTCGAAAGTGGCAGAATGTTGTGGCGCGCACGGTCGTTGGCCATGATTTCGCGCATGTGGTCATAGAGCGCCTGGCGGTGTTCGGACTTGGCCATGTCTATGAAGTCGATGACAATGATGCCCCCCATATCGCGAAGGCGGAGCTGACGGGCGATTTCATCGGCTGCCCGGAGATTGACTTCGAGGGCATTGCTTTCCTGGTCGTTGGATGCTTTCGTACGGTTGCCGGAGTTGACGTCGATGACATGGAGCGCCTCGGTATGTTCGATGATTATATAGGCTCCTGATTTGAACGAGACGGTCTTTCCGAACGAAGATTTGATCTGACGCGTGATGTTGAAATGATCGAAAATCGGCTGTTCGCCGGTGTAAAGCTTTACGATGTCGGCGCGCTCTGGCGCGATAAGACCGACGTAGTTTCGTATCTGCTCGTAGATTTCACGGTCGTTGACATGGATGTTTTCGAAGTTGGGCGAGAAAATGTCGCGCAGAACGCCGACAATGCGGCTCTCTTCTTCGAAAATCAGTGCCGGTGCGGTCGACGTGCGGGCTTTCGCGACGGCTTCGTCCCAATAGCGCACGAGGGTCTTCATCTCGTGGTTCAGCTCGGCAACGCGCTTGCCTTCGGCTGAAGTGCGGATGATTACGCCGAAATTCTTCGGAAGGATGCTCTTGATGAGCTGCCGGAGGCGCACCTTCTCCTCCGGCGACTTGATCTTCTGGGAGATCGAGACCTTGTCCGAAAACGGCATCAGCACCATGTAGCGGCCCGTCAGTGATATTTCCGTTGTCAGGCGAGGTCCTTTCGATGAAATAGGTTCTTTGACGATCTGGACCATCAGTTCCTGCCCCTGTGTGAGACGGTCAGGGATGGTGCCGTGTTTGTCAATGTCGGGAAGAAGTGTCATGCTCGACACTTCGGGGGGTGTTTTGCAATTCTTGTCAAGCGATTTGGAGAGAAATTCGGAGTAGGATGAGAATTGCGAGCCAAGATCCAGATAATGGAGAAAAGCGTCCTTGTCGTAGCCCACATTGACGAAGGCGGCATTCAGACCCGGCATCAGTTTCTTGACCTTTGCCAGATAGATGTCACCGACGGCATATGCGAGATTGCGTGCTTCCTTCTGTAGGGATACAAGCCTCGAATCTTCAAGCAGGGCTATGGAGATTTCGTTGCTTTGCACGTCGACAATGATATCGCTTTGCATTTCGGATTGTTGATGTTTGTTGTTAGTTGGTTAATCGTGGAAGAGAGGCATGGGTCAGGGCGTAAAGTGTCTCGTCGCTGAGACGGCTTTGCCCTCTGTCATTTATACAAAGAACAAACTCTGACGGGCGCCGTTAGGGCCACATCAAGTTTGTTCAGTGTATGGCGATTGGCAAAATCAGCCTGCAAGAGAAATTCTGCCGGTCCATCAGAAGTGATGGAGCCGGGACGCATTATTTCTTCTTGTGGCGATTCTTTCTCAGGCGTTTTTTGCGCTTGTGCGTAGCCATCTTATGGCCTTTTCTTTTCTTTCCGCTGGGCATTGTTGTGAGATTATTAAAGGGTTAGATATAAATTTTGTTGTGATATGTCTGTTTTGAATGACGCCGCGTTCCGTTGACGGGGATGGAGTTAAAAACCGTTACGGAGATTATTTTACGTCTTCCATGAACACTTTCGCAGGCTTGAACGCGGGGATTTTGTGTTCAGGGATGATGATGGTTGTATTCTTTGAAATGTTGCGGGCGGTCTTTTCGGAACGAACTTTGATTATGAAGCTACCGAAGCCACGAAGATAAACGTTTTCACCTTTGGCAAGAGAGTCCTTCACTACTTCCATGAATTTTTCTACGGTTGCAAGTACGGCAGCCTTTTCGATGCCGGTGCTTTTGGCGATTTCGTTAACGATGTCAGCTTTAGTCATGTTAGTTTAGTTAGTTTAGTATGATTGATTGATACTTTGTGGGTCACAAGTTTAACGCCGGTGCTGTTGCTCCGGTGTTTTGCAGGTGCAAATATCGGACTTTTTTTTCAATTAGACGCAATCTGTTGTTAAAAAACTTACATAAATCTCACTTTAACACTCGATTGAGCCGTTTTTTGCGATTTTTTGCCCCTTCCTTTTTCCTGCCCTTGCTTTTTCGGAGGGGGAGCGGTCACTGCCGCCCGCCCTCGAGAAGCGGAACAATCTGGCGCAGACTCCCGACTGTCGCGCCGCACTGAGGATGCCGTTCCGCGCCCTCTCGGGCAAGATAATGGATCGCTTCCCAGCCGGCGCCGATAGCCCCGCCGATGTCGCTGACGGCATTGTCGCCGATCATCAGATGGGCGCTCGGGTCGGACAAGCCGCTTCGTTCCATCGCGTGGTCGAAAAGCCGACGGTCGGGCTTGTTGATGCCGATGTCGTCGGAGAGGACAACGATGTCGAACCATTCCTCGAGACCGCAGTTGCGCAGCTTGCGGAACTGCACGTCGGAAAATCCGTTGCTCAGACATCCGATCCTGACGCCTCGGCCGCGAAGATAGCGCAGCAGATCGATGCTGCCGTCGACAAGCGCGCGTTCCATCGCGAGAAGATCGAGATATTCCGTGTCATAGCGTGCCGAAAGTTCTGTAGCCTCATCCTCTCCCATTGCGGCGTCGGTCAGTGGGCGCCGGAAGCGTTCCATTCTCAGATACGAACGGCTGATTTCTCCCGCCCCGTAGAGCCGCCAGAGATCCTGATTGTGGAATTCGTAGGTCTCGATCCATGCGTCGGTCGTCGGGAAAAGTCGCTGCAAAGGCTCTTCGCTGTCGCGAAGTCGCTGCAGCGCATGACGGCTGTTGGTGTGGAAATCGATTAGTGTGTCGTCGAGGTCCAGCCAGACAACCTCGATCACCTTATTATTATATTTGATCATTATTATTATATCTGATCATTGTTCGACAGTTCTTTTTTCGGAAATCTTGTTTTCAGCGTCCGCAGCGGTCCACTGCTGCCGCGCTTCGATCCGGCGAAGAGCGCCGACGGCGCGGATCGTGACGGGAAGAATCACGATCTCATAGGCCGTTTTCAGAAGCGTCTGGGTGATGATGAGGGTGACGACCGTATCGACCGGCAGCACTCCGCCGAACGCGATCGGAAAAAAGATCGCCGAGTCAGCACCTTCGCCGAATATCGTAGAGATGATCGCACGTTTCGAAAATCCCCGTCCCGTTCCGGAGGCCAGTTTCATCTTCTCCATGACATAGGCGTTGACCATCGATCCGCAGAGAAAGGCCGTGAAGCTCGCAAGCAGAATGCGCGGCACGGCTCCGAAAACCGTCTCCATCGCCATCTGGCCGTGCCATTCCGCATCGCCGGGCAGCCAGAGCCCGATCTGAAACAGCAGCGTCACAAGCAGGTTCATCGCAAATCCGAGCCAGATGACGAAGCGTGCGCGCGAAAATCCGTAGACCTCGACAATGCAGTCGCTGATTATATATGAGACCGGAAAGACAATGACGCCGGCCGTGATTGTCATTGGTCCGATCGAGACGGTTTTGATCTCCATCAGGTTCGCGACGATCAGGCAGACGCTGAAAAGTGTTGAAAGAATAAGAAATGTCGGTGAGAATCCCTGCTTTGCGCAGGTTGCGCAGCCCACTCTGGCTGCCGTCGGATTAGTTTCGTTTTGTTTCATTTTTCTTGTTTTTAACGAGGTAGCAAGCACTCAGTTTTTTTCAGCCGGTCATCCGGCGATAGATCTCGGCCGTCTGGCGGGCAATGTGATCCCAGTCATAGCTCGTCAGATCGTAGTCGATACGGTCCGCCCCGCTGCCGAAAGTCGCGCCGATCGCTTTGGCAAACGATCCGGGATTGCCCGGCGAGGCATAGCAGTGGGCGGGCAGCTCGATGATATGGGCGGCGGGAATGTCCGACGCTACGACCGGCAGCCCGAAATCCATAGCCTCGAGAAGCACCATCGGAAAACCTTCCGAAAACGACGAAAGGACATAGCCCCGTGCATTGGCATAGAGCTGGGCGAGGTTTTCTCCGGTCGTATAGCCCGGCAAGACAGTCTTGCCGGCGCCGTCAAGGCGTTTCAGCTCCGCACGAGCGTTCGGATTGTGGTCCGAATCGCCGGCAATCACAAGCTGCTCCACATCCGCCATGCCCTGAACCGCCCTGACAAGAGTCTCGAAGCCCTTCTCCTGCGTCAGGCGTCCCACAGCCAGGAGATACTTCCCTTTTCTGATTCCGTGGCGGTCCAGAAAATCTGTCGAATCGGTCTTCGGAAGCGGATTGATCCCGTTGACGATAGCCGACGATTTCATCAGGACCGACTGCGGAAACTTGGCTCTCTGCAGCGGACTGACGAAAATCACGTGTGAGGCACAGCCAAGCGAGATCTTCTCGGCCAGACGCAGAATCATCTTCGACATCCGTCCCCATTTGTCGTGTTCGTAGTTGGGGCTGTGGTAGGTCACCACAACCCTGTAGCCCATCAGCCGGAGCAGCGGAGTAAAAAGTCCCGGCCCGATATTGTGGATGTTGACGCAGTCGACTCTGTGGAAAAGCAGGTGCATGACACACAGAAACGTGTGGAAGACCGTCTCGAAGCCCTTCATCCTTCCCGAAGGAAGATCGATGAATCGGATTCCCGGGAGGCTGACACGCGACTCTTCCGTCAGATATGGCTTCCGGCGGTAGACATGGCATTCAAATTCGCCGCTCAGCCTCGGAATCAGGTTATGGCAATGGCTTTCCACTCCTCCCTGGACGAACGGAAAACCTCGCATGCCTATAACTGCTATTCGTTGCTTCGGTTGTGCAGACAAATGAATTACCGGTTTTTTATTTCTTCTCTGTTGCCGCCCCGGACGCTCCGGGACCGCAGCAGGTCTTCATGTCAGATGATGATGATTTTTCAGGCGCGGATGGCAGCGGGACACATCAGTCCCAGCAGATATCCTTGCCACGGTGCACGCGCCACTTGTTCTTGATGATCCACTTGATCGGAATCCACGGGCGGCGCATCATGTCGTGGCGTTCGGTGACGATGAACGCACAGTTGCGTTTGCAGTTCCTGACCTTTTCAAGCGCGGCTTTAGCCTTGTCCGACGCCATGATCTCCTCGAAACTCTGCTCCTTGATATTGCCGAGAATCCACTCTTCGCCCGAACCGTTGCAGGGCGACACATTGCCCCACGGATCAATGAAGAAAAAGTCCGTCAGTGCGCCGCATGCCGGCCGGTAGCCGCTCTCGTCGCCGCGCAGACGGCGGTGGATCGAACGGTTGAAAAAGGCGCGCCCGTAGTCCTTGAGCTTCTTCTTCAGGCCGCGGCGTTTCGAAGTCAGAAGCGCTTTGACAAACAGCTCATGCTGCGCCAGTGCTTCCGCGCTCTCGATCTGATTGTCCTCCTTGTGGAAATACCACGAATTGTGGACCGTCGAATTGCCCAGCTCGACATCAAGCGCAACGCACAGCTCATAGAGATGCACCAGATCCTTGTAGTTGTCCGGAGAGATGACAACCGAAAATCCGATATTCTTACACTTCGTCTTCTTCAGCTCGAGCATAGTCCGCAGAGCATGGTCGAAACCGTCGGTCATGCCGCGTTTCGAATCATTGATCTTAGGCAGACCCTCGACACTGACACGGATAAGAATATTCGGATATTTGTTGGCAAGCTCGACGATCTTCTCCGTATTGAAACCGTTGGTGCTCAGTTCAAGAAGCGACGATTTCGGATAGAGGATCTCGAAAATGCGGTCGATATCCTTACGTATAGTCGCCTCCCCGCCGGTGATATTGATGCGCAGGCCGGAAGGCAACTTCTTATAGTATTCGGCATCGATCTCCTCCTTCGGCGCAGTAGGGAACTTCCAGATGTTACACATGTTACATTTGGCGTTACAGCGGAAAGTGGTGATCAGACTGCCTTGAACAGTATTTTTCATATCATGATGATCGGTTGCAGGAAAGCAACTTAAATATTTCTTTTTATATTTTAACGTATGCGTCCTGCGTTTAGTATGGAAAAGAATGTTTTTTTATCAAATTCTTTTTCTTTCGAGAAAAATATCCACAAGGCGTTTGCTTACCCCTCGGTTGGTGAAATTATCGCGATATTTGAGGCAGTTCGTGTGGAATTCTTCATAGGATTCAACGATTTTCTTGAGATCTGACGCATCCCAGTCGGCTTTTGCAATCCCTACCTTATATTTTCTAATTAGTGACGCGTTGTATGGTACAGTATTCATGAGCACCGGCGTGCCGTTTGCTATTGATTCCGAAACAGAGACCATATTAAGGTCTGAGGCTGTATTTATGAGGAAACCTATTGCTCTGCGACTGATGCCAGACATAGTTTTGTGATCCATGAATCCCTCAAAGTCGATAAGCTCTTCGACTCCACGCTTGCGGGCAACGGAACGTAGATTATCTGCCTCCGGCCCTTCTCCGATGATTTTCAGGCGAATCGGCGTTCCTTCATTTTTCGTTGCGAAATCAGCAAACTTTTCGATTATTGAATCGATACGTTTGCGTTTTATTAGCATTGCAACGACAACGAAGTAATCGCCACGTTTATCTTCCGGAAAGAATACTGTTTCGTCTGCTCCGTGTGGAATTATCTGTTCTGTTAAATTGGAAATAAAGCCACTGGTAAAAGTGCGGGCTCGTTCAGACATTGCTACAGTCAGAATATGCCCCATTGTGAGTCGTGCGATCACATTACACCATATCTTTGCGGGTATTTTAAAGCCGAGGCGTTGATATTGACCGACTTCCTGCCAGATTAGGAGTTTCTCGGGACAGATATTGGATGCTATCAATGTGGGGATAGAGAAGGTTTCCACAGACAGAACCATGTCTGCGTCACGACTTCTTGACTTCAGGTAGTTTCCCAGACCGATCGGCCATGGAAGAAGCGAAGGCTTACACAGCTTTTTGAGTCGTGAACGGAAATAAATGACGTCAAAACTGTTCGATTCTTCTTCAAGAGGTCTGTATTCGTCAGAGGCAAGAAGGGTTACCTTATGGCCATTTGCGACGAACCCGCGAGCAATGTTGTATATCATTGTGTCGCGGTTCGACGGACGGCGAATGATTTTTCCGTCGACAGCTGTTGAGAGAATGAAATTCAGAATAATGATATTCATCATAATAGCGATTAGAGATCTCAGATTCTCTCCGTCAGGAGACGATGAAGGTGTATACCTTTGCCGAAGTCTGACCTTTGAGGAGTTTTTTCAATTCGAAGCGCTTCATCGTTGTCGGAATGGAGATCAGAAGCACAGCCTGCTCTTGATCTATTTCATTTTCGACCATGAAAACGTCGGTAGGCTGAGGCAGCCGGACAAGTGTGAATCGGTTTGATTCACTTGATTCTCGGATTATTTCGGTCGTCTCTGGTGAAAGTATGATGCTGTTGGACGCAGGTTCTATTTCCGCAACAGGTAGATTGGCTGCCTCAAACGAACTGACAAGAGATGCTACCGCAACATTCGTTTCACAGAAATTTGCCGTAAAGATAATCCGTGTTTTCGGATTTGCCATCAGAAGCGTGCGCATTCTTGCGGCCTGTTCGGGGGAACCGTCTGTGATAATTGCCCGCCGGTCAGTTCCGATAAATGCAACATCCATTGGACTCTTGATCCTTTGGGAAAAACGCATATGAATCAATGCTGCTATTGTAGCAATGCCTATAGCAAAAAAGAGGGCAATTACAATCAGAAGTATTTGCTTGACAGGCAGTCCCGGTTTCGTTGTGTATGCATGCTGGAAGACGTATCCGAGATCTGTGTCGGTGTAAAGTTTGAGGACTGCATTCTCTCGAGCCTGGACAAGAAAGACGTAGAGGCTGTTTTGAAATACCTGATTGCGTTCAAGGCCTGCGAAGACTCGATAGGATTCTGGATAATTATCAAGTCGGCCATGGGCCATTCCGGCTATAGTGGCCTCCGCCTCTAATTCGGATTTAGCCTTTCTGATCATCAAAGATGCATTAGTCTTTATCAGATCAGCGATATTTGTGATCTGTTCGTTCAGCTGGATTAGCGATGAATTGTCTTCTGTTGCTGACTGTCGGAGTTGACGTCGCTCCATGATCAGACGGTTGTATTGGTTGACAGTCGAATCGCCTGCTATTTTAAGTTGCGGAATCAGATCGTCGGAATCAAGAGAGTTCTTTATAGAGCCAAGTACTGTTGTGTAATAGTCGATTGTATGTTGTGCTGCTATGACTTTTGCTTGGCCTTCAGTCTTCAGGCTGGCAAGCAATTTAGCCTCCGCTTCACTGGCTGTTAGCGACGTGGAACGTTGGTAGTCAGATGCCTTCTTTTCTGCATCTTCAAGCGTTTTAAGCGTTTCGGCTATTCTGTCATCATAATACTTTATGGAATTGACGGCATTCTCATGAATTCGGTCAAGGCGTTTTGCGTTGTATTCAGCCATTAGGCCGTCGACTATAGCCTTGCCCAGTTCCGCATTCGGGTAGTTGAGGTCAATCTTGATGACATCGCTCAGCTTTGTCTCGACATCGATGTCAAGCATCTTGTCAAGAGCTTCGGCTGCTGTGTTGTTGCCCGAAATCGAAACATACAGCTTTCGATATGGGCTTGAGTCAAATGTCTGGCCTCGCAGAATCTGTAAACTGCCGTATGGCGTATTGAATACTGTTGGAAGTGAGACGTCATTGGCTTCGGCTAAAGTGCGTTTGAGTAGTCCTTTGACAGCCTTTATATTTGCCTTTCCGCCCGGAAGCAATTCGATTTTCAGCGCAAACGGAGTCGAAAGCGTGTCGAAATACTCTTTGGGAGCTTCAACGTAGATCGGAGTTTCTTTCCAAAGTTGGGCTTTCTTTCCCGACGCAGACTCCCCGATATAGACACGGTTGAGATTTAAGGCTTTTATCGTCCTTATCTTCACGTCCTGACTCGTCAGGACGATCAGTTCATTGTCGACAGCGGCTCCGCCGAATCCTCCGACCGAAAATGTTTTCATTATTTGGCCCATGCCACCGGCACTCATGCCTGCGCCTTTGCCGGAGGATAGGATTCCGGCTCCGCCATCGGTCATTGATTCCTCGCCGATCAGCATTTCGCCTGTAATTTGCACTTTCGGTAAACTACGGTAGATATAGTAGATTGCAGCACCGCAAAAAAATAGGATCAAAGCCACATATACCCATCTGAGTTGTCTGACAGACCGTATAAATCGGCGTAAATCAAGAGTGTTGGTCGTATTATTCATATAGTTGGTCTAAATTTTTTTTTGAGAACTTGGAGAGGAAGATGTCGGCTGCAGCAATACCATAGAAGACTCCTTAAGAGATTTTGCTTGTCCGGCAATAACCCCAAGCAGACAAAGTCCGGCAAATCCGACGCTTTGGGTGAAAAGCGTGCTGCCGAGATTTTCTATAAGAATGAAGCTGATAAGCAGACTTCCGGTGATAAATTCATATTTGTATTTCGTCAGGCTTATCCTTACATATAGTTTGAGAAAACCATATAAATAAACCCATAACATAATGAATAGGAAGACTCCGAAAACGCCGAATTGAGCCAGAGAGGGATAGTAGGCATCGCAGATAAAATCAGGCATGTTGGGCGATAGCCCGTGGATGCGGTTGATGCCATACTCGTAGTAAAGGTTCGAATAATTGGCCTGAGAGGCGTATGTGGCAAAGGAGCCCAGTCCACTGCCGAATGGGAAATGGTCGATAAGAATCAGTCCTGAGGTTGCATATAGTACCGGACGGGCAAATGAATGGATAACCTCCGGATCAAATGTCTCGCTGTTTCCGGAAAGGAAATAATAGTCAATCTTTTTCCATGTCGCTACTAAAATCAAGATCACGGTTGCCACTATTGCAATCCCGTGTTTGAGTTTGAGCTGGCGCATGATTCCCGGTTTATAGATAAACAGAAAATAGATTGTCAGAATGGCGATTCCGTAATATTTTGCTTTTGCGCATAATGCTCCGATAGCCAGATAGACCATTATAATGAAGATATCTTTTTTCTCTATTCTGCCATTTGGAGTTATGGAACAGTAGAGATACATCATGCAACTCACAAATATGATAGAGCCGCAGTAGGCCGGATGAAAAACAACAGGAACGATCAAAGGTCGACCGCCGAATAGGCAGACTGCCATAATGGTAGCGTTGACCAGACTTATATTCTTAAGAATTGTTTTATCTGCAGGAGTGAAAGCCGGTGCGATACCGAGAATTGCCAGTAGCGGAATAATCGGTTTTAGTTCAAGAATCCAGTCGAGCGCGAAATAAGCAGGCGTGTTATAACCTAATTGAGTCGAATAGAGGGCGTAGAAAGTCATAATTGCCATCGCTATCCAAAGGACTTTGTAACGCTTCCAGTTTCCGTTGATAATCGAGTCGGCGAGCGTGAGCATTCCGAACAGAGCCGCACACAATTCATCAATGAACATTATATAGCAGACACTCGGAATCAGAAAAATGAATCCTGCAAATATAATGTAAACGCAAATGCGGTCGACTCTTAGCATAGAACAAAACTATCGTTTGTTACTTGATGGCTAACGCGATAATCAGCGAAATGACAGCAGAACTTGCTCCGACAATCGTACTGATGACCGACAGCTTGTAGGCATTGTTCTGGTTGTATTTCGAATTGTCCTCTTTTATCTGGTTGGGCGAAACAAGCACAATGTCGTTATTCTGTAGCCAGAAACAGGGCTCCTGTGTGATTTTCGAATCGTGGAGATTGATCCGGTGATATTCGATCTGGTTGTCAGCTGTTCTGCGCAGAACCAGAATGTTGTCGCGGAGAGCATAATCCGTAAGGTCGCCTGCTTCTGCAAGTGCGTCAAGTACGCTGAAACGGTCTGCTGCAGTCGTGATTGTTGTCGGATTCCGGACTTCTCCCATCACAACAATCTTATAGTTGGCAGGAGACACACTGACAATCGGATCTTTGACATATTTCGAAATCTCTTTTTCAAGATAATCCTTCAGTTCATAGGTCGTCATTCCCGCAACATGGATTGTGCCTAATTTAGGGAAATCAATATTGCCTTTATGGTCAACTATATATGTTTGGGTAAGTGGCTGCGATGATAATGATTTTGTTCCGGGAACAGCTGGATTAACGTAAGGCAGGTTGAAGTCTTTAGACGCTTCGGGATTGTCAGATATGACGTTAATGATGAGTTCGTTTTCAGGGTCGATTGTATTAATATGTGAATAAGTCGACAATAATCCGCTATCACTTCCGGTGAGGTCTTGAAAATAGCTCAGCCTTTGCGTTTTAGAGGAGCATGATGAAAGTAGTACGAGAGCGAATAGATATGATAGAATTCGGATTTTCATGAGCAATAAGATTGATTTTCATTTCTAACGCATGATTGAGTGCCATTATTGTATCGCATAGGCCCTTTTTTCGCTTGTGCTCAATAGAGTCAATCATTCACGATGTCGTGATAGGTCCGTAGAAATAATTCTCGTCTACGATCCCATGTGTGTTGCTTTGCCCATGCGAGCGCGCCGGATGATAATGTTCTGATCTTTTGTGGGGATTCAATGATATCATCAATCTCTTTTGCAATGGAGTCGGTCACCGACTTGAAATTGCCAAGTGGAACACGGATGCCGTTATTGTGAGAGAGAATGGCGCTCATCCCGCAATGATCGAGCGAAAGGACCGGAATACCTTTTGACATGGCCTCGAAAATTACAGTTGTTGATGCTTCTCCAAGTGATGTGATAAGATGCAGATGTGCATTGAAAAAGAATTCGTGAACCTTCTCGCGGGATACCTTTCCGTGAAAGGTTACGTTGTCGGAAAGCGATCGGAAACAACGTTTATTTCTGTCAAGCTCAGGACCGTCGCCAAGAATGTCGAGATGCCAGTTACGGGATTTTACCTTAGACAGAGCGGAAAGCGCGATTTTCAATGCCTTACGTTCACAGACCGCGCCGACCCAGATGAGTCTTAGGATTTCGCTGTTTTGATAAGTTATCGGTGAATTACGTTCGACTTCCGTAATACTGTGTTCGGCAAGGTATTCGACATCTCGTTTATGATACTTTCGTATTCCTGCAATAGTGGCAGGTGTTGCGCCGAATATGATGTCGCTGCGTCGGATCGCGCTGCGGACATTCGGGAGAAAAATAAACAAAGAGTTGTGTACGACTCGGCGAAGCAATGCCTTTATCCACGTCTTTGCCCCTATGCCATAACATAGGCTGAGAGGAAAATTATCCACTCCTTGAATCGGCCCCCACACATATGGAAGTCCCTCGATTTTCCAGCACTCTCCCGGCTCCTTGAACCCGATGGGATTTAAGAAATGACATATGTCTATTTCCTTGTTCTCAAATAGAGTTCGGACTCTGTGGAAAACGTCTTTGTGCCACTTACGGTAGTTCAGGCTGAAGCGGATATTGCCCGAAATACCCGAGCAGTCATTTAGGGTCTGGCGTGGAATGTGATGCCACGTGACATTTTTTATGGGGCTGGTCTGTATGAAAGCGCGGATCTCCTCCTCGTAATCGCTATAGATTACATGAAGTTCGATTTTTTCCGACATCTGAGTGATGTAATTCCAGCTGACGGCGGCTTCTGATCCTCTGTTGGGTGAGGTCTCATAGGTGACAAGTGCGACTTTCAACATAGATTTAGGATGTGATATATGGTATTGCGAATGCAGAATATGGCTACTTGAATTTATTGATAGCGAACTCACGTAGTTGTTTCGGTAGAAAGAAAATAAACAGACCGATAAGGATCAGTGTAAATAAAATATCTGACCCCGAACTCCATGATGTATGGAATCCTACTCCAGCTCCTGCAACCAGTACGACTGGAATTAGATTGCGTGCCGCAACGCTTATCGTGGTGTATTTTTTTGTGTCGATAACTCTATATATGATAGCGACTGTGTAAGTCGCTATGCCGGAAATGATGACTCCGGTTAAACCCATGCTTCTGATAAGGAGGTAATTGAGTGTAATGTTGACCACGACAGCAATGACAATAGATGGGAGAATTCTGGCCGTTCGTTTCGCACACTGATAGGGCACTTCAAAAAAACTTGCCATAGAGAAACTCATGACGAAAAGCGAATTCAGAAACAGATAATCTGCGCTTGACCGATACTCTTCACTGACAAGCCAGAAATAATTTACACGTAGGGCAAACGGAAAGACCGCGACAAGAAAACATAGGAGATAAAAGTAGTTGTTGAAGATGCTGCTGAAAAAACTATCGCGCTCCGAACTGTTATACTTTTCTATCGCATTCTGTTGCCAGCTCTGATAGAAGATGTTGGCAAGAATGTAGAGAATTCCTGTGAATTTACATAAGACGGCGTAGATCCCGTTCTCATCCAGCCCTAAATAATGTTTAATGAAAAAAAGATTGTTGCTGTTGAGAATCCACCATATAAGAATCATTGGAAGCAACGGAAGACTATAGCTGAGGAGCTCATGCGAAACTGTTTTCGATATGTAGCGCAAACCGAAATATGTTTTGACAATGTGAAGCCGCAGCTCGAGAAACAGCAGACTTGTGATTCGCGCTGCGATGTTAGCCAGAAAGATCCCGGGAACACCAAGATCCATTATGACAACTGTCAGCAGACTGTAGCCTGCGATTGCCGCCGCGTTGAAAATTCCCAAAAACATATAGGTTTTTATCTCGTTGAGACCACGTGTGATCTGTATACAGACATCATACGTGCAAAGAATAATACCGTATATGACAATATAGCTTAGATAGCGGATGTCGGTAGCATATCCGATGAAAACTGCAAGCAGACCCAATAGCAGACTGTTTCGAGCAATGGTTATAAAGGTGAATGTAATGATTGACCTGCGTCGTGACAGCTCTGAAGTCTCGATCAGAAGTCTGAAACTGCCTTCTGTCAGTTGCAGGCAAATGATGGGAGCCATAATGAACGCGGCAGTAAGGCAGATGTCATAATATCCGAAATCTGCCGGATCAGTTATGAAAAAAGTATAAAGTGGTACCAACAGAAATGTAATGAGCTTCGATCCTATGTTGCCTATGGCATAGAGTCCGAGATCATTGATGAATTTCTGTCCGCTGGAGATTTGGGGCGTCTTTGACATCGCTGGATATTTCGTCGGTTAGATGAATTTAGGGCGTTCGGATTCTATTAAAAAAACGCCTTAATAAAAACTTTATTGTATGTGGCCCTGACCCGCGCCATGCTCTCGGAAAATAATGCGTTGGGGGGAGCGGGATTTGTCGGCGGAATTTTGTAAATTTGCCGCTGATTATGATAGACGCCAAATTTTATTCTCTCGATTGTGACATTGTGGTCTGGCTCCTGCTGGGAGTCATGGCCCTCTCTATGATTCTTATTGCGGTCATTGTCTGGCCGCGGCTCATCAGGGTGCGCCGTCAGGCGGCCGCCGACGACAACGCCTCTCTGCCGCAGGAGGGCTATCCCTCTGTCTCGGTCATCGTCTATGCCCAGTCGGCGGGAAAGAACCTCCGCACTCTGCTCCCCCAGATTCTACAGCAGGACTATCCCTCTCCGATGGAGGTAGTCGTGGTCAACGATGAGACCGACGACGACACCGAAAACATTGTCTCCGAGCTCGAACTCTACTATCCCAATCTCTACATGACTTTCGCCCCCGAGCAGTCCCGCTCGCTCAGCCGGCGCAAACTCAGCATAACGCTTGGAATCAAGGCCGCCCGCTATCCCGTTGTCCTGCTGACCGACGGTAACTGTCGTGTCGCCTCTCCGCAATGGCTTCGCAGGATGACTCGTCATTTTGTCGCCGGAAGCGACATCGTTCTCGGCTATTCGGAACTCCGTGAAGCCGACGACTCCCTGCCGCTGTCGCGCCGGTTCAGCTGGGACCGGACCTGGGAATCAGTCCGGTGGCTCTCAGCGGCCATCTGCGGCCGGCCGCTGCGCGGAACGGCATGTAATCTTGCCTACCGCCGCTCGCTGTTCTTCGACCACAAGGGCTTCTCCCGGACTCTTCATCTCCGTTATGGCGACGACGACGTGTTCCTTCAGGAACTTGTTTCAGCTCCGGTCTCGACAGCTGTTGAGCTGAGCGAGGAGTCGAGAGTGGTCATGATCGACCCCGATCCCGACGAAATGGCCGTCATCGAACGCCGGCGCCGCGAATTCACTGCCGCAATGCTGCCGCGACGGGCCTATTTCTCTATGGCCCTCTCTTCATGGTTGTGGTGGATCTGGGCGGCATGCGCCATTGCGGCGTCAATCATCGGTTGGCCGAGTCTCGTTCCGGCCGCTATCGCGTTTGTCCTATCGGTGACATTCTGCATCATAGCTATGGTTCAGTGGCGTCGCACTTCGGTCGCCCTCGCCGACCGGCCTCTCTTCTGGACCGTACCCTGGATGGCATGGGCGCGTCCCGTCAGGACGCTGTTTGTCCGGATGAAGGCGCGGCGCTACCGTCGCGAAAACCTGACCCACCTCATCTGATTGCGGGTGATGAAAAATAACGGAGTGTCAAAAATGCCTGACACTCCGCTTTTATTGTCTGACCGGTTTTATTGTCTAACCGGCTTCGGTCGTTATTTCGTCGGATAGAACTTGCTTTTGAAAAAGCGGAGCTGAGGCTGGATTGATTTGCGCCAGTAGGCAGGGGAGTGGTTGCCCGGCGACGAAAGAAACGTGTGGTTGATTCCGCGGCGTGTCATCGCACGGTCCAGCGCGCAATTGACCTTATAGAAGAAATCCTCCGTCCCGCAGTCGAAGATAATGTTGCATTCGCCCGGCGTCACTTTATTTATAAGCGTGGCCACGGTCGACTCGTCCCATCGTCTGGCGTTCGACTCCTTCGGGCCGAGCCACTGGGCGATTTTCCAACGTTTGGCAAACGGGCGGATGTCGACACCGCCCGATGTCGAGCCGGCATTGGCGAAAAGCTCCGGATGGCGCAGGCCGATCCACAGACCGCCGTGGCCACCCATGCTAAGTCCGGTGATCGCGCGTCCCTGAGGATTGGCGCGGGTGTTGTAGTGCGAGTCGATCCAGTCGACAAGCTCTTTCGTGATGTAGCTCTCCATTTTCATCCGCGGGTCGGCCGGAGAGTCCCAGTACCATGAGTCGCGGCCGTCGGGACAGACAATGATCATGCGGTTGACAGTCGCCAGGCTGTCGAGGTCTATTATGCCCGCCCATGATTTGTGGTTTCCGCCGTAGCCGTTCAGCAGATAGACGACCGGATAATCCTCCGTCGTGTTTCCCGCATTATAGCCGGCCGGAAGGGCAACGGATACTTTTGCCGGTGAAGCAATGAATTTTGAGTCGATCTCATGTTCTGTGACCGCACTTGCCGTCAGAAAGAATAGCAGCAGCGGCAGAAGGAAAAAACATTTCTGTTTCATTTCTTGGTGTTTGATATAGTTTACTTATTGGAATTGATATTAGCCTTCCGGGACGATTGCTATGCGTCCCGATGAAAAGTTGCCGTCGCGCTCGACCCTTATCTGCACAGGCAGACACTCGCGGAGTTCGCGCACATGGCTGATGATGCCGACCTGCCGCCCCGACGAACAGTGGAGCGAGCGAAGGGTCTCGATTGCGTTCTGCAGCGGCTCGCCGCTCAGTGTGCCGAAGCCTTCGTCGATAAACAGGGTGTCCGCCGAGACGCGTGTGCCCATGTCGCTGAGTGCCAGTGCAAGGGCGAGCGAGACAAGGAAGCTCTCCCCGCCCGAGATGGTTGCGGCCGACCGGCTCGTATAGCCCTGATAGGCGTCGACAAGCGAGATGACAAAGCTTCCGGCTGTGACGCTCAGCGTGTAACGGTCGGAAAGCTGCGCCATATAGGTGTTGGCCTTTTCGATCAGTGAGGCGAGAATATAGCTTTGGGCGATCTTGCGGAATTTCGCCCCGCTCCGTTCGCCGAAAAGTCGGTTGAGCCTCTCCCATTTCTCCCACTCGGTGCGGCAGTCGGCTGTTTTCTGTGTCAGATCTTTCAGATGGAGACGTGACTTTGCATCTGCCTCGAGTTCCGCGGCTATACGGGCCTGCGATTCAAGAAGCCCGCGCTGTTCGTTCCGAATAGATTCCAGAAGAAGCGCGGTTTTTTCGGCAGGAGTCTCGTCGACGCCTCCCGGCCGGCTCTCGCAGTGGATTGTCACATCCCCCTGAGCCTTCACCACGAGAGCTTCGGCCGAAACGAGATCCTCCCTCAGCTGTCGTAGATGTTCGTTCATCTCCCGGATCTTCTCGGGTGAAATCCCGCAGAGTGCCGAAAGACGTTCGGCGGACAATTCTTCATGTTCTCGCAAGAACTGTTCGATTCCTTTGGCCGAAGCTGATTCATCTTCGTGAGAGGCTTTGATCAGAGTGTCCGTTTCGTTGACGGCCAGACGCAGTTTCCGGGCCGCGTCAGCAGCCTCTGCCACATCCGTCGCTACCGGTTGCGGATCATTGTCGCTCCGCACATCGAAGCAGTCGATCCCCTCGAGTCCCTCCTCCAGCCTTGTGAGCCGTTCGGCGCTGACCGACTCGCGCTCTTTTAGCGATTCATAGCGGCTGAGCAGAGAGCGGTATTTCCTCGCAAGGTCAAGCAGCTCCTCCGCTGCGCCTGTCGGATCAGTTTCCTGGTCTGCGGTGAGTTTCACCTCGCCCGACAGAATTCTGGCTCTCCTGCCGCATTCCCGGGTCTCAGCCTCTTTCTCTTCGATGATATTCTGCTCGAATTCGATTCTTCTGTGGCAGTCGTCGATCTCTTTGGATGCAGCCGTTGCAGCGGTTTCGGCCCGATGGGCGCGGCTGCGCAGCTTTTCGGTCACAGCCGTCTGTTCGGCGACACTCCTTTCAATCTTTTCCCCCTCGGCGATTGCCTCTGTCAGACGCGCTGAGCTGTCTTTCAGCTCGCGTATCAGACCTTCGAGAGCCTCCTCTTCGTGGGATAATATCTCGGTCGCAGCTCCGAAGCATTTCTCCAGTGCCGACTTGACCCGCTGGCGCATTCTGTCTCCCTGCTCGTCCTTTGCCAGTCGGGCCCGGGCCTCGGTGATCGTCTTTGAAAGAGCCGAAGCCTCCGCTTCGAGCTGAAGCCGCTCGCGAGTGAGCTGTTCGAAAGCCTCCCGCGCTTTATCGGCTGCATCGGCCGCGATTTTGCAGAGTGCGCTCAGTTCGCTGTCGTCAGGCAGCGCGCTCTCGATTCTCCGACCGCAGACCGGGCAGTGGTCGCCAGGGCGCAGACGCCGCCGCATCTCGGTCGCGAATTTGTCGACCGTGTCTCGCTGGCGTTCCAGATCGCGCTCTTTCTCCTCCTTTATACGGGCCGACTCGTTGCAGGCTCTGGCCGCACCATCGATCTTCATTCTCAGCTCTTTCAGAGACTCCGCATCGCGGTCGATCCGGCGCGACTCCTCCATCCGTCCCTCTTCATGGGCGTGCAGAGCCCCCAGCAGTTCGGCGGCAAGCCGAGCCTCTGCAAGCCGCTGTTCGTTGGCCTCCTTTTCTTCGCGTCTGCTTTTCAGACCGCTCCTTTCCAGAGCATCCCTGAGAGCTTCAAGATTGCCCGCGGCAGTTTCGGCCGATGATCCGATGGATTCTTTCTCTTTCTTGAGGGCTGTAGCCTTTGGGATCAGCTCCGATTCGAGAATCTCTCCGGTCTTTCGGATATTTTCGCGGGCCACGGCGATACGACGTCGCCCACTGTCGACGTTTCTTAGCAGAGTTGCCGTCAGTTCGGCGTTTTCATAAGCTTTCTCCAGCTTTGCCTGACAGTTTTTCTCCGGCTCGATCCTTTGGAGTTCCTTTCTGATTTCGAGCAGTTCGCCAATCAGTTTCTCGCGGCATGAATTGAGCCCGAACCATTCCCCTTTCAGAGCCGTGAGCCGTTGCTCCTGTCGTCGTCGGCTCTCCGAAGCACTCTTGAGATTGGCCATAAGCGATCTCGCTTCTGCCGATTCGTTCCACTGACTGACGGTTTCGGCCATAGAGGCCGCTTCTGTCGTCTCGGCCCGCTTTCTGGCAGTAGCTGCACCTTCGCGCGCCTCCGCCAGTGAAGCCATCAGAGCGTCGAACCGGCGTCGCCAGTTCAGGGCTTCTTCCGCTTGCGCCTGTCTTTTTTCAAGATCGGTCAGAGCCCGGCTGATCTCTTCGAGTTTTGAGTTCCTATCCGAAAGCTCCTCCTCGCTCAGTATTTTCGCCTCCTCTCTCCTGCGGACCATCTCGTCGAGCGCGCATCTCTTCTCCGACGCCGTCTGGAAAATACGGGCGGAGATATGGCGGTAGATCTCGGCCCCGGTAATCTTTTCGAGAATTTCGGCTTTCTCGTTGTCCGGGCTGTTGAGGAAGCGGGTGAAATCGCCCTGTGCGAGCATGACGGTGCGGCAGAACTGCTTGAAATCAAGCCCTGTCGCCCTGATTATCTCAGCCTCGATCTCGCGGTCCTTTGTCAGTATGGTGCCTGTCTCGATATTTTCAAGTGTCCAGCTCTTCGGTTGCAGGCGGCGCCCCGGTTTGCGGTGGGCGCGGGCAGCGGCCCATGTAGCCTCATATTCCGTTTCATTCGTGCCCCGGAAGCGCAGGCTCGCGAAACACTCCCCGCAGTTGCGCCGCATCAGCTGACGCGGATCTTTGAGCGTCACACTTCCGTCAGTCTCAACCGCCTCGCCCTGCATGCGGGTGTTGGCCAGACGCGGTGTCGTGGCGTAGAGAGCGAGACAGATCGAATCGAGGATAGTCGATTTGCCGGCGCCGGTCTTGCCGGTTATCAGAAAAACCCCGCACCCCTCGAGCGGAGCGCTGTCGAAATCGATTGTCGCATCCTCGATCGAGGCTATATTATGGATTCTAAGTCGGCGAAGTTTCATCGTTTGTCTTTCTACTTCTGATTTCGTGTTCAGTTGCGTAATTCCTCTCTGACAATGGCAATCGTCTCCCGAAGCAGCCCGATCGACTCGTCGCTCAGCTCCTCGCCGATATCATCGGCGAATCTCATCGCGATTTCGATCGGATCACTTTCTCTAAGCTCCTCGACCGACATGAGCCGCCGTGTCTCAGCCGCTGTTTCAGGTCTTTTCATATTCAGCCGGCAGAACCTTGCCAGTTTCCCCGCGCACGCCTCTTCGGCAATGGCTGCCGCATCGGTCGGCACCGTACCGTCGGCCAAGACATTGAGCCTCAGATAAGCCGGCGCGTCGGCCGGAAAATCCCTCAGAAGCTCCATAGCTCTCTCCCAGCTCGCAAAATCGCGGCTCGGAAGAGTGACGAGCGGACGGATGCTGACGATCTCTTCCGTTCTGACCTTCGGCTCGTCGCCGTGTCTGTCGATCTCGATTATCGAGACCGAATGTGAGTAGCTCTCCGAAAAGTCGACCGCCGTCAGACTCCCGCTGTAGCGCACCCGGCGACCCGTGCCGCCCATTGTCTGCGGGTGATGGATATGGCCAAGAGCGATATAATCATATCCGCTTCCGAGATCCTCCGCGCTGACAGCGTCTACTCCTCCGGCAGTCAGCTCCGTAGCCGAATCGTGGCCCGAGTAGTCACACCCCGCGATGGTCGTGTGAGCCGCCAGAACGACCGGCTCCACACCGTCCGACGCCTCGGCTGCCGCGCTCGCAAGTCGCTCTGCGAACCCCTCCGGAAGATTCCGCGGGTGCGTGTAGGGGAGGGCTGCGACAATCCCGCCGTTGCCGGCGCGGACGATATGTGATCCGATATCATTGCGGTCGATCGTCCCGAATGTGTGGATGCCAAGACGCTCCCACGGACGCCGGAAAACCTCGTGACTGCTTCCGCTGTCGTGATTTCCCGCAATCGTGATGACTGTCATTGCCGGTGCCGCGTCACGAAGCCCGACGAGCGTCTCCGAAAAAAGCCTTCTGACCGCCGACGACGGTTGCGCAGTGTCGAAAATATCCCCCGATAGAATGAACACATCAGGTTGCTCGCGCTGAGCCGTCTCGACAACCTGACGAAGCGCGTCAGCCTGTTCCGCATAGCGGTCAAAGCCGTTGAGCGAATGTCCAAGATGCCAGTCTGCTGTATGGAGAATCTTCATATATAATTTTGTTGGCGGTGCGAAACCTGTTTTCAGACTTCTTTGACTTGACTGCAAAATAAGCCAATAAATCCCAATTGGCCAAACCGGCGACTGCCGATTCCGGTTGCAGGAATCATAAAAAATGTGTAAATTTGCACCCAAGGAATTTTCGTTTTTATTTAACGCACTGACCAATCATTAAATTATTAATAACACACCTTTTCAATGAAACATTTCTTACGTGAATGGTGTCTGGCTGGACTGTCCGGATTGATGGCTGTCGCAGCGACATCCTGCGTCGACAATGACTACGACCTGTCAAAGGACATCGACCTGACGATCAACGTCGGAGGCGACCTGACTGTCCCATCGAGCAGTACAGACAGATACTCCATGGCCCAGATTCTTGATCTTGATAAGAACAGCTCCATCAAACCCGACGGACAGCTCTACGGCTATTCCGATGGCGACTATGTTCTCGTCCAGTCAGGCAACTCGACAAACTCAAGCGTGACCATTCCGCGACAGCAGCTCTCCGACGTCGACTGCAACTCCGGAATGGCATCAGTCTCATTCGTCGGAATCGGCTCAGCCGAAGTCATTGACATAAATGTCGATGAAATCGTCAATGCAATTTCGGTCGAAGAAGACAACATCGACCTCAGCATCGTTTCAATCTCGAAAGCCGTTTCGGACATCAAAGTCAACTTCGACATCACACCCTCGAAAATCGGAACCCTTTCTGGATCGGCA
>JAIDJZ010000117.1 GCA_029051965.1 Paramuribaculum sp.
CGAGACAGGTCTCGAAATACTCGAATCCTCAACCGACTTCTTCATCGGCACGCTCGACGACGTGCTGCAGATCGACTCGTGGCAATTCGACGAGACCTATAAACTCTCAACTCCCGAAGCCTACATCCGCTACATCACGCGTCTCTACAACGGCGCCCCCGAATCGACTGTGACCAACGGCGACAAAACCGAAATTGCAGGCTTCGACACCGAATCGGGCAAAAGCTACCGCGTAGCTATGCAGATATCCGGTTCGAAGTTCTACGTCACACGAATGGTCTACAGACCAGCCGTCGAATCAGCCGTGACAAACCTGTTTCCGACCATGCTCAACCTCTGACACATCCGGACCTATGAAAAAAGCTCTGCATTTCATCCTGACAGCCGCCCTCTCAGCGGCATCGGCCAGCGCATCAGCCTCAACTCCTGCGGCGACAGCCAATTTCATCGAAACGACGCGAGGACTCGACATCCCTATGGTGTTCATCGGCGAAACGACATTCCGCATGGGTGGCACACCCGACCAGGGCCAGCCGGAAGACGACGAGACCGTCCACACCGTCACCCTATCGCCATTCTACATTGCCGCAACCGAAATCACACAGTCGCAATGGGAAAAAGTGATGGGCACAACCATCGGACAGATGAAAGAGAAAGCCGGCGGCGCAGCACGCTCCTATGGCGAAGGGCCTGACCACCCGATGTACTACGTCAGCTGGAACGACGCCATTCTGTTCTGCCGCAGACTTTCGGCTCTGACCGGACTGAACTACCGCCTCCCGACAGAAGCCGAATGGGAACTTGCCGCACGCGGTGGATCCGAGACACCCCAGACAAAGTTCGCAGGCTCCGACAACCTAGAAGACGTCGGATGGCATGTCGACAATGCCGACGTGGACCGCTTCAACAAAGGCAATCCCGATTCTCATCCCGTCACAACCCTCGCGCCCAACCGTCTCGGAATCTTCGACATGAGCGGAAACGTCTGTGAATGGGTCCTCGACTTCTATTCCCCCTATCCCGACACTCCGGCAGTCGACCCCGTCGGACGCCCCTACAACGGCGACCGAGTCTACCGCGGCGGGGCTTTCCGTTCGAGCAAGGACTATTGCCGTGTGGCCTTCCGAAACTCCAATTCGCCGACCTTCGCATCGGAAATCACCGGATTCAGGGTCGTCTGCGAACCCTGAACCTCCCATGCTCACATTTCACAAACAGACTGAACCATGATAACCATACGCCGCCCACTCTTCTTCTCCGAAATCGGACGCAAGCCGACACAGGAAGACTGCCTCTTTCCGGCCAGCCCCGACATCCGCGACCATCTGTTCATCCTTTGCGACGGCATGGGAGGCCACAACAAGGGCGACATCGCCTCTTCGACCGTAGCCCGTACTCTGGGAAAATCCCTGTCGGAACACCTCCGGAACCGACAGACCATAACACCCCAGAGATTCAACTCCGCCCTGACAGAAGCCTACGACGCTCTCGAAAAGATTCCCGAGGCCGCCTCAGAACCACGTCCCGGAACCACTCTGGCAGCAATCGCCATAAACTCCCGCTCAATCCTTGCCGCTCACATCGGTGACTCCCGGATCTATCACATCCGCCCCTCACTCTTCGACTCCGCAAGAGGTCAATCGGGAATTCTCTATCGGTCCGAAGACCACTCCATCGTCGGCGAACTCGTCAGAGCTGGGCAGATCACCGACGACGAAGCCCGGACACATCCCCGCCGCAACATCATCACCCGTGCGATCCAGCCCCGACTGCAGAACCGCTTCGAACCGACCTTCCGCAAAATAACCGACCTCCGATCGGGCGACTACCTCTTTCTCTGCACAGACGGAATCATCGAACAGCTCTCCGACAGCGCACTCGCCGGAATCCTTGCCGACACAACCCTGTCTGACACAGAAAAAATCGATGCAATCAAAAAAATCTGCGACAACCGAACACGCGACAACTACACAGCCTGCCTCATCCCCATTTCTGCTGTCGAGATTCCGGCGCGGAAAAAACGCGTCAGCCTCCGACAGCTGATCATCCTCGCCTTCCTCACCGCACTTGCCGTCATAGCATCCCTCGGAATCGCATCCCGCCACTTCTGTCAGAACAAGCCCGACGAATCCGGCAACCCGCTCAGAACCGACTCTGCGGCAACCCCTGCCGACACAGCGGCAATCGACACAATCCGGCTCCAGACGCCGATAGAAACATGTGACACCACGCCCGATCCGCAGACCGGACAGCCCGCTACACCTGCCGTAGCCGATCCCGTCCCGATGCAACCCGACACACACGCCGACACAGCCGCTAACCGCCCAACCGAAGCTCTCCCAGAGCCGAATCAACCTGCCAAAACGACTGAAACGGCCGAAAAGCCAGACTCAGTCCGGACTCGGCCGCCGGCCGGGGGGCCTGCGGTCCCCGGCAGCGCGCGCCCGG
>JAIDJZ010000118.1 GCA_029051965.1 Paramuribaculum sp.
TGTCAGAATGGTTCAGCCGGTAGAAGCATGAGGGTGAGGGTGATGGGAGTTGACTGTCGTCAATGACCGAACCTGAAGCCCTCAGGCGACGACCCGGATGAGCCGTTATGACACACCCTCATTATTTTGTCTGAAAAGTCTTACTTCTTATCAAGCTCTTCATATTTCGAATGCTGGCTCTTGAACTCCGGAACGAGCGCCTTCATGCCGGCAACGATTGTCATGTCATCCGAAACGGACGCCGTCTCGATCAGCTTCATGATCCTCGCATTGACATCTTCGTAGTCATACTCACGCACTTTGGCGATCTTGATCTTGTTGTGGAATGTAGGAAGGGTGATCTCCTTGTCGTTGAGCACCTCTTCGTAGAGTTTTTCGCCGTCGCGGAGTCCGGTATACTTGATTGTAATGTCCTTCGCGCCGCTCATCTTGATCATTCGCTTTGCAAGATCGGCGATTCTGACCGGCTTACCCATGTCGAAAACAAAGATCTCACCGCCATTGCCCATCGTGCCGGCCTCGAGCACAAGCTTGCACGCCTCAGGAATGAGCATAAAGAAACGGATGATGTCGGGGTGAGTGACCGTGACCGGACCACCTGCCTTGATCTGGCGCTCAAAGAGGGGAATGACCGATCCGTTAGATCCGAGTACATTTCCGAAACGCGTAGTGACGAAACATGTCTCGCCCTTGATCTTGCCATCCTTGATTGCCTTGTCAAGAGCCTGCACATAGATCTCACAGATACGCTTCGAACAACCCATGACGTTGGTCGGGTTGACAGCCTTGTCGGTCGAGACCATGACAAATTTCCGAGTTCCGTACTTGACCGCAAGGTCAGCGATGATTCTTGTGCCGTTGACATTATTCTCGATCGATTCATAGGGGTTGTCCTCCATCATCGGCACATGCTTGTAGGCAGCCGCATGGAACACATACTCGGGACGGTATTCACTGAACAGTTCCTCCATGCGCTCGAGATTTGCAATGTCGGCGACAACCGTATGCGCCTTAATAGCGGGCCACTCGCGGGCCATCATCAGACGGATGTCGTGGAGAGGAGTCTCTGCCTGATCGACAAGGATAAGCTCTCCCGGATTAAAGAGCGCGATCTGGCGCACCATCTCCGAACCGATCGAACCGGCGGCACCTGTGATGAGAATACGTTTTCCTGTCAGCAGATCGGCAACAGCCGTCATGTCGATCTCGATCTTCTCGCGTGGAAGAAGATCCTCGACGTTGACCTCCTTGAGCTGAGTGTAGCTCAGCTCGCTCTTTCCGTCCCATTCCTGAGTGTCCGGAAGCAGCAGGATCTTGATTCCGGCCTCGATCAGACGGGTGATCATTCCATTATTATTACGCAGAGCCGCAGTCTTCAGCGGGCTGACAAGCAGCACCGTCGCATGATTGCGTTTCATTACGTCGATAAGGGTCTCGTCATTATGGTAGACTGTCACTTCAGCCAGACGTTTTCCGACCATATCTGTCGCATCGGAAACAAAGCCGGAGATGACATAGGGAGAATTGACCTGCGAGTTGATACTCTTGGCAAGTGCCGCGCCGCCTTCGCGCACACCGTAGATGAAGACCCGCGTATGGCGGCTTCGGCGTGTCGTCGCATCGTAGATCGTCTTGACCCAGATTCTGAGCGTCCACATAAGGGCCGTGGCAAGAAGTGCGGTCACTATGAAATCAGAAATTCTGAACGGGACGAGCCACTCATTGAGATCAAGCAGCTGCTGACAGATTATGCATCCGCACATTCCGAAGACTATCGCGAATCCGACTCTGCGCAGATCGACAAACGATGAATACCGGATGATGCCGGAATATGTATGAAACACGCGGAATCCGACCAGATATGGCACCAGATAGACCGCACATTTAGCAAGCAGCTCCCAGAACACCGAAACAGCATGATGAACCCCGTGCTGAATGGAGTAGACTGCAATCTCTGAAAACAGAATAAAAAAGCAGTCAAGCAACAGAATCGTCCAATAGGGCACAGACTGTCGTGAGAAATAGCGGGTAGCGGCTTGTTGAAGTGATTTCATTTTTTAAAACTAAGAGATGTTTAATAACAAGAAATAAGTTTGATAGAGTAGGAAGTGCGTGTGCGTTTAGAATAAGCAAAAGTCATTCACGCATCCGGAGCATGTCGAGACCTTTTCCATCTTTGACACTGACTTTGTCGAGAATCGGGATGTGCGCGGCATGGTGAATGTCAGAGCCGCAACAAAAGTACATCCCCTCCTTAAGCAGATGAGCGGCCCGTGCTTTGGCCTCAGGCCCGTAGTGACCTTTCAGCGACATGAGATTAAGCTGAAAGCGGACCCCCTGGGAATGCAGCTTCCGATAGTCATCTTCAGTCATATAGCGATAACGCTCAGGATGAGCCAGCAAAGGTGTCAGACCGACCGAACGCACCGAGAAGAGCAGATCTGAAAGCCCGGAAGGTGGATTATAGAATGATGTTTCGACGAGCAACATATCCGAATTGCGGCCGATAGGCAGGAAATCGGAATTCTTCAGTCGCTCGGCAAACAGAGCGTCAAGCATATTCTCTGAAGCGAGATGCAATCTGACCGGACCGTCATAGGCTGCCGTCAGCTCTTCGAAAACAGATCTGAGAGCGTCGGTTGTGTTCGGCATATCCTCCATGATGTGAGGTGTGAGCCAGATTTCGCGGACTCCACGCTTCTCCATCTGAGAAAGAATCTCAAGCGACCTCTCGATAGAGGTCACACCGTCATCCACTCCCGGCAAAAGATGGGAATGCCAGTCAACGACCCCGTCGAGGATATAGGATTTATCCCCTGGGGCGAACATGTTCTTTATCGACGAGATCAGTCCCATTTATTCAAACGGATTCCGGTTTTGAATTTCAATTAACAGGCATCTTAACAAGGGGTCGGGAAATCGGACTTCGCAATATCAGCCGGCTATCCCGACACCATGTTTTTTCATATCAGCTTTAGCTTTGCGACGTATAATGACTGTAATTACCGTAGCCATAGCCGTAGCCGTAGCCATACTTATAACCGTAGCGTGAACCTTCGGCAATAGTCGCGTTGAGCACAAGACCCATGTTGCGGTATTTCTTCTCTTCATAGAGACGGTCGAGCTCCGGAAGCATAGAGCGCTCGAGAAGTCCCGCACGGATAACGAAAATAGTGCGGTCAACAACAGTCTCAATGATCTGGGCATCGGCCATCATCTCAACCGGCGGACAGTCGATGAAGATATAGTCGAAATCCGATCTCAGAGCGGCGATCATCTCGGCAAAGCGGCGCGACTCGAGAAGTTCTGTGGGATTCGGGGGGAGCGTTCCGACAGGAAGCACCGACAGGCCCTTGACAATCGAGTCATTGATGATCACATCATTGATATCTTCGACCTCACCGACAAGATAGTTGCTCATGCCTCGCGTCGGCGACGAAATGAAGGCCGAACTTGATGCGCGGCGCATGTCGCTGTCAATGACAAGCACGCGCTTGCCGTTGATCGCAAAGCTGACGCCGAGGTTCATCGCGATAAAAGTCTTACCCGACCCGGGGTTGAACGAAGTGACCATAATCACCTTGCAACCCGCATCGTTCGCTGACATGAAGCTTAGGTTCGTACGGAGCACACGGAAAGCCTCGTTGATCACATCGCGACGGCCGGTCTTCACAACGATACGGCTGTCGCCGCTCTCGCCCTTCTTGGCCTTCTGCGAGGGAATCTCACCGAGGAACGGCAGATTGAGATTGTCGACATCGCTGCGGCCACGGACTTTCGTATTCATGGTCTCACGAAGATATGTGATGCCGAACGGAATGATCAGCCCGACGACAAAGGCCATCATCAGGATTTTGTTACGAACGGGCGAAGAGGGAGCGTTCGAGCCGCCCGGGCGGTTGATGATCTGCGTGTTGTAAGCAGTAAACGCCTGCGACAGCTCATTCTCCTCACGCTTCTGAAGAAGGAAGAGATAGAGCGATTCCTTGACCTTCTGCTGACGTTCCATCGAAAGGAGATCCTTTGCCTGATTCGGGTTGGCCGCAATCTTCTCGGTCGCGCGGTTCTTGCTTCCCTGCAGATTGCGGATCTGGTTCTCAAGAGCCGCGATCTGGTGGTCGGTGGTCGAGATGATCGCACTGCGCAGTCCGGCAAGTTCGCTGTCGAGATCCATCACCATCGGATGGGACTCCGACGAATTGTTGACAAACTGGTTGCGTTTGAGAATAAGTTCGTTATACTGTGCGATCTGCGCCTCTATCGTGGGATTTCCGACGCCTGAATTGACCGGAAGCACATGGTTTTTGTTTGCCTCGTTGCCGAGATAGGAACGCATGTAGCGGGTCATCTGCAACTGACTTCCGAGATTAAGGATTGCGCCGGCAGTTTCCTGATTTTCTGTCATATACATTGTAGCTGCCTGCTGCACGTTAGGAATCAGATGCTCGCTCTGATATGACGAGATGTCTTTGTCGACAGTGCCCAGTTCAGCCTCGATCACGCCGAGACGCTCATTGATGAAGTTTGAGGTTCCGACGGCAACCTGGTTGCGGTCTTCGATCCACTTCTCATTGTAGACCGTGATGATCGCGTTGATCAGGTCTTCGGCACGCTGGGCCGACTGGTCATTGACAGTAATATTGATTGTGTTTCCTTTGTCGCTTTTAAGCCCGGCAGAAAGTTTTCCGGAGAATTCTCCGACAGCGGCCTTTATCGGGCTGCATGTGACATTGATCGTGTAGGCAGTGCCCGGCACATAGTACGGAGTTGTCTGAACCTCAACCGCTCCGCCGGAAGTCGGAGTCGACTGGCCAAGTTTGACAGGAGCCGTAGCCGTCGTTTTCTCAGGAGAGCCGTTGAAACTTACGTCAGAAAGCGTGTAGGTTCCGTTCTTGTCGACACTGACTTTGACCGAAGCGCTTCCGGATTCGGTCAGCGTCGGGAAGTTGACAACGATCGGAAGCGTCGTGCCGTAGATTATATCTTTTCTAAACTGACCGTCGACAGTGTAATACTTATTAAGGCTAAGGCGTTTGACCGCCTCTTCCATCACGTCGGGCGACTGGAGTTTATTGATTTCGTCGGCAATATTCGACTGCGACTTGAAAAGTCCCATGTTGGAAAATCCCTCGAGTTCCGATGAAACGGAGCTGCCCTTGGCTTCGCTTTTGATAACAATGGAAGCCGTCCGGGTATAGATCGGCGCTGTCCTCATCAGATACAGGACCGCAAGCCCCATGCAGACTGCCAGCGATAGGACAATCCACGGCCAGCGCTTGAACGTTGTGAATATTATATCCGAAATCTTTATCTGATTGATTGCTTCGTTTTTTTTATCGATTCTTTCTTCTGACATAGCGACCTGGTTATTACTTAAAGATGAGCACAGAAATAGTTGTTATGAATGAGGCTACGGAAAGCCAGAACGATGGGGTCAGCACAGTGTTGGCATTGTTCGTGGCCGTACGTTTCTTGTAATCGTTCGGTTCGACATAGACAACGTCGTTCTGTCGCAGATAATATGCCGGCGACTGCATCAGCTCGGCGGTATTTGTCAGATCAAGACGATAGGCCGCTTCCTTCCCGTTTTCCTCCCGGACAACAAGCACATTCTTGCGGTCGCCGGTGATGTTCAGGTCTCCGGCCTTGCTAATAGCCTGCAGAATCGTGAGATTGTCACGGTCTATGGCATATTCGCCCGGAGCGGACACATCGCCGAGCACAGCAACCGTGGCGTTCATGAACTCGACTGTGACAATCGCGTCCTTCAGCAATCCCTTGCCGATTATCTCGCCTTCGATCATCGAAGCGACTTGATGGCGCGTAAGACCCTCGATCCTGAGACGTCCGAGCTGGGGAAAATTGATTTCGCCTGTCGGGCTGACAACATACGAGGCGGTCATCATATTGCTTGATGTCGATCCGCTCTGTCCGATCTGACGCTGCGACACCATAAGCTGGAAAACATTCGCAAGCTCCATATCTTTCGAAGAAACACAGATCGAAAGTCGATCATCGGGCTGGAATGTCAGTCTGGAGTCGGCTTTGACAGTCTGAGTATCGCCTGTTTCAAATCCCTGCATGTAGGTTATATCCTTCGGTGTCGTACATGAGGTGGCAAAAAGACATGCCACTGCACTGGCGACAAGTAACTTTCGGAGTGTTATCATTTTATATTTCAGATTCATTATTTATTGACAATGGTTGTTATTTGACAATTTTTATATATTCGGGATTGACCTCGACCGCTACCGAGAGGATTCCCGGAAGCTGAAGGAGGATGCGTTTCTTTCTCGATCCCTTGATGGCAAGAAGATGGCCGACATATCCATGAAGCGCCCCGCCTACGACTTCCACCTTTTTTCCGATCATCGACGGCAGAATCTCTTCCGGACTATAGTAGACTGGCTCATCATGCGAACCAACAGCAGCCATAAAGCGTTCCATCTCAGGGACCGGCACCTCCATGACTGATCCCGGAGGCGCACCCTTGCGGAATCGATACTGGAGAGTCCGGACGTTATCTACGACCGGATCAAGCTCTTCCCGGGAACTGTTGACAAACAGCAGATCCCGGATCACCGGCTCCAGAGTCTTCTCATTTCTGCCTCGTCTTTTATTCAGCCGCCAGCGCATAGGCGTAAAAACCGTATAGCCCATTTCCTTAAGCATTTTATAGGCCGGCTCTTTGGCATTAGATCGCTTAAGATCACGCATGACAAACCACCGACAACAACCTGTCATGATTGCTTCAGTCTGCGTCGCTATGTCGGTTTGTGTGTTCATGTCTGCAATGCATAGACGGTAATTGGGTCATACTTTTGTTATCTGCAGCACTATAGCTTCAGGCATCTGACTGACTCCATAGGTTTGACAGAGTAAGAGAAGAGGTCACGGACTCGGATTCTGATCCGTGCAAAAGTTCAACAAGGAAACCTCACGGAACGACAATAAGCCCCCGACGAGTATATCCCATCGAATTATCATCTGCAAAATTAGTAAATTCCAAACTCTTTTCCAATCCATATTATTAAAAAGTCATAATTTCTTCAAAAAATCGACAAAAACCCGATTTCCCACGACAGATTCGCTCCGATTCCACCTCGCCAGCAGACTCTTTGCAAAAGTTTCGGGGCGCGGCATTCCCGCGTGCGACATCAGCGCGACATCAGCACACGGCAGGCTTGCCGATACAAATTTTTAGACGTATATTTGCAATTGCGATAAGCCCGTCCCCACCGCGACGGTGCCGGCTTATTAATAAAAATACAGACAGCAACTATTTCCTAAACGTCAAACACCAACAGACAACACTCATGACCTCAACGCTTTTAATCGACATTGTCGGGTATGCAGCAGCCATCTGTATGGTCTGCGGCTATCTGCCTCAGGCAATCTACACGATCCGCACACGCGAAACCGACGGCATCGCTCTTCCGACATTCCTTCTCATGGGATTGGGGAGCATCTTTTTCGTAGCGCAGGAACTCCTGATAGGCAATCTGCCGCTCGTACTGACAAACGTGATCACCTCCGTCTGCGCCATAATCGTAACCATAATCAAGATACGCAACGACTGGCGGCACAGAAAACACAAAAACTGACCGAGGCCGGAAACCGACTGCCCGGCCCGCAGGACCAGCTGCAATCAGCAGAGTTTTTTGTTTTTTCACTTTTTTTACTCTACATTTGCAGGCCGAATAATGTCAAACCTCATCAGAATCAAACCGAAAAATGGACTCTAACGCATCCCGCCGCCGGCATCAGGCAGCAATCATCTGGATTCTTGCTGCCGTTTCGCTGCTACTGGCCGCCGGATGCCTGATCATCGGATCGGTCGACATTCCGGCCGACCAGATCTGGGCGGCGCTGACCGGTGGCGAAATCAGGCGCGAGACGTGGAGAGTCATCATTATCGAGACACGATTGCCGATGATGATCACTGCCGCAGTTGCAGGAGCGGCCCTCTCGATTGCAGGCCTGCTGCTGCAGACTTGCTTCGACAACCCGCTTGCCGGACCGTCGATTCTCGGCATTTCCACAGGCGCGTCACTCGGAGTCGCCGTCGTCATGCTTGCCGGAGGTTCGTTTCTCGGAGCCGGATGGAGCCAGTATGCCGGTTCTATCGCAGGCGCACTGACAGGAAGCGCAATCGTCATGCTCATCCTGCTGGCATTTGCCCGTGTGATCAGCTCGAGCGTCATGATTCTTATAATAGGTGTGCTCGTCGGCTATTTCGCATCATCGGCCATCTCGCTGCTGAACTTTTTCGCCACACAGGAGGGTGTCCATTCCTACGTCATCTGGGGGCTCGGCAACTTCAGCGGCTCGTCGCTCGGACGCACATCCGTATTCGCACTGCTCACACTCCCCGTCATCGCCCTCTCGATGCTGTTCGTCAAGCCTCTCAATGCCCTCCTGCTCGGAGCCCGCTACGCCGAAAGCCTCGGAATCGACATCGCCTCACTCCGGCGCAGATTACTGATCATTTCCGGCACTCTGACCGCTTTCATAACCGCCTTCTGCGGCCCGATAGGCTTCATCGGACTGATAGTGCCCCATATCGCACGCATCGCCCTGCGGACATCAAACCATGCAATTCTCCTGCCGGCCACCGCACTGACCGGAACGGCAATAGGCCTGCTGTGCGCATTCATATCAGCCATTCCAAAATCCGGCGGACTGATCCCGATCAACGCGATAACGCCAATAATAGGCGTCCCTGTGATAATCTACGTCATCCTCTTCCGCAAACGACTCCACTACTTCTCATGACAAAACAGCCGCTGCTCCAAACCGTCGGCCTCACCGCAGGCTACCGTAACGGCAACAGGAAACGTCCCGTCATTTCCGACGCCCGACTGACACTTTGCGCCGGAGAAGTCACATGCCTGCTCGGAGCGAACGGCGCCGGCAAGAGCACTCTTTTGAGGACGATCGCCGGCCTGCAGCCGCCGATTGCCGGCGACGTATTCGTCGGCGGCCGCTCACTTGTCGGGATTCCGCGCAGAGAACTCGCAAAAACAATCAGCGCCGTCTACACCGAGCGCACCCTCGCCGGCGCTCTGACCGTCAGAGAAACCGTAGCTCTCGGCCGACAGCCCTACACCGGTTTTTTCGGACGGCTCTCGGCCGCCGACAACGAAATCGTCGACCGCGCAATGACCGCCACTGGGATCAGCGGAATGGCCGACCGCTACCTCGCCACTCTCTCGGATGGCGAACGACAGAAAGCGATGATTGCAAGAGCCGTCGCACAGGAAACCCCGATTATGCTCCTCGACGAACCCACTTCCTTTCTCGACGTTGCCTCCAGGCTCGAAACAACCGACCTGCTCCGCCGGCTCGCCATTGAAAACAACAAAGCGATCCTCGTCTCGACCCACGACATCGCCGACGCAATGGCCATCGCATCACGACTCTGGCTCGTCATGCCCGACCATCGGGTCATCGAAGGCTCTCCCGACAGGCTGATCGCCGACGGCGCAATGGACCGCCTATTCGAAGGACGCCCCATCCACTTCGACACAGAAGCGCTCGACTTCAGACTCCGTTCAGAATAATTTCCCGCTTCCGAACGCTATCCAAACATAAAAAATCATTATCTTTGCAAAAATTTTGGATCTGTGTGTTAAAAAAACATACAGCCAACCATGATCAATCACACATAACGTAAAACCACGCACACCTATAAATTAGTCTTTCAATTATTCCAACTCCGCACTCATTATTTCTTATGCGACACACTATTTTATCTCTGCTGACAATCCCCATGCTTTTGATGTCATGCGGAAAATCAGCCTCAGACTCCGGCTCGATCACCGTCGATGCCGACTCGGTGACCACAGCGATGGACACTGCCCACGCATTGCCTGACACAATCACAGCTGCACCCGCCCAAACCGTCGACAACCGCCTCGACTCACTCGCTTCTGCTGAAACGACTATTAACTACATGAAGAATTCCGGCCACTGGGACGCCTATCAGGCCGGCATCATACCATCTATCCTCGAACAGAATCTCGACTACGCGCGTCGCCTCCTGCGCAACCAGAAGGACCACTTCATAATCGTCGACAAACAATCGATGAACGTCATCCTCTATGACAAATACGGCCGCGAGAAAAAATGCTACCTCATGGCCTGCTCGCGCTACTTCGGCACAAAACACAAACGCCGCGACAACCGCACGCCCGAAGGTTTTTTCTCAGCTGAAGGAATCTACAACTCGACCGACTGGCTCTACACCAACGACGACGGCTACACATCGCCCGCACGCGGCCAGTTCGGACCGCGCTTCATCCGTCTGAAAACACCTGTGACCTCACAGGTCGGAATCCACGGAACAGCCGCACGCCACTCCCCCGGAAAACGCTGCAGCCACGGATGCATCCGAATCCAGAACGAACAGATCCTCGAACTCGTCAAATTCGTTTCGCCCGGCACCCCCATCATCGTCAACCCGTCAGACCGCGACCGCAAAGTCAATGAAGACGAAGGCTACTCGATCCCACAGATCAACATAGGCAAAGGAACCTATTCCGGCGCAGGCGGCTCCACACAGTCCGACAAAACAAACAAAAACATAAACACAAAACAGAACGCCGACTCAACAGCCTCAAAACCTGCCGAAGAAAAAGCCGAGCCGGCTCAGCAGACGCCCTCCGAACCGGCCGACAGCCCGGCTGTCAGCGAACCCGACAAAGCCACTCCTGAAAAACAGGAGCCCGCTAAAAACGAACCGGCCACGACCGAATAACCCTCCGGGCAGTCTCCGAAACAAACCAGCCAACCCCACAAGGTTTTTCAATGAACAACGTCAACAGCCTCGTCCTGAAAACACTGATTCCGGTTTTCATCGGCGTGGCTGTCGTCGTATGGCTGTTCTCGCGCGAATTCAGCATCGAGCAATGGCGCGCGATTCCGTGGACCCCGACGACCTTCATCTCGATCGCACTCGCCATCGCATGTGTCGCCGGCCGCGAATGGGGCATGATGTGGCGCTTCCGTGTCCTGACCGACCGCAAGCTCTCATGGCGAAAATCGCTGAAAGTCACCATGCAGTGTGAATTCACCTCTGCCATAACCCCGACAACCGCCGGAGGATCGACACTCAGCATGATCTTCCTCAGCCGGCAGGGCATCCCGCTGGGCCACGCCACAATAATCACCATGATCCTGCTGATGTTCGACGAACTGTTCATCGTGATCGCCTGCCCGGTCATCTTTCTGCTGTTTCCCGTCAACAACATCTTCGGATTCGACCCCGGCAATTTTTCGACCGGAGTCCGGCTCGCCTTCTGGATCGTCTATGGCGGCGTTTGCGCCGTCACACTCATCCTGTTTCTCGGCGCGCTCGTCTACCCCCGCCGGATCGCACGTCTGATCTCCCGAATATTCCGCCTCAGACCGCTCCGCCGATGGGAAGATCAGGCAAACGAAACCGGCTCGACAATGATAAACGCCGGCCGCGATCTGCGCCGGCGCAGCGCAGCGTGGTGGATCGAAGGGATGATGGCAACCGCATTCACCTGGATCTGCCGCTACCTCGTTGTCAACGCCCTCTTCTGGGGATTTGCAGCCGCAGCCCCGCAGGCCATCGTATTCGCCCGTCAGTTCGTCGTCTGGACACTTCTGACAATCAGCCCCACACCCGGAGGCAGCGGACTGAGCGAATGGCTCTTCACAAGCTACTACGGCGACCTGATCGCCGACGCCTCCATGATCCTCGTGATCGCAATCCTGTGGAGACTCCTGACCTACTACGTCTACCTCGCAATCGGCGTCATCCGCCTCCCCTCCTGGGTCCGCAAAAAATAACAATCACAAAAACCTTAAAGCGGGGTGTCTGAATTCATGGATTCAGACACCCCGCTTTAAGGTTTTTGTGACTTATTCCTACAACATTCCGGCGTTACGCTTCCGGAGTCGGGATGCGCTCGACGCCGGCCAGGATGCGGCGCACGGTCTCTTCCAGACCCATGAGTTCGGTGATGTCGAACATGTGGGGTCCTTTACATTCGCCGACAACAGTCAGACGGAATGCATTCATGACATTTCCGAGATGATAGCCTTTCGACTTGATCCAGTCGAGAACAACAGGCTCGGCGGCTGCCGACGAGAAGTCAGGCAGATTTTTCAGCACCTCGACAAGTTCTTCCATGATACGCGGCATCTCAGCGCTCCAGCGCTTCTTGACAGCCTTCGCCTCATAGTCGGTCGGCTCGACGAAGAAAAAACGGGCCTGATCCCAGAGATCGCTGACGAAATTGGCGCGTTCCTTGACCATCGCGATCGCACGCGTGATGTAGTCGTCGGAGAATGCCGACGGATCGCAGCCGTTGGCCTCCATGACAGGCTTGAACATAAGAGTGAGCTGCTCGGCAGGGACCATCTGGAGATATTTGTGATTGAACCACTTGCCCTTTTCGAAATCGAATCGTGCGCCGGCACGCGAGCAATGGTCGAGCGAGAATTTGGAAATCAGTTCGTCCATCGACATGATTTCGGTGTCGTCGCCGGGATTCCAGCCGAGAAGCGCCAGGAAGTTGACCACAGCCTCAGGCAGATAGCCGCGTTCGCGGTAGCCCGACGAAATCTCTCCGCTCTTCGGATCGTGCCATTCGAGCGGGAACACGGGAAATCCGAGACGGTCGCCGTCGCGTTTCGACAGTTTGCCCTTGCCGTCAGGCTTCAGCAGCAGCGGAAGATGCACGAAATCAGGCATCGTGTCGGCCCAGCCGAACGCCTCGTAAAGCAAGACGTGGAGCGGTGCGGAAGGAAGCCATTCCTCGCCGCGGATCACGTGGCTCACCTCCATCAGATGGTCGTCGACAATGTTTGCGAGGTGGTAGGTGGGCAGATCATCGGCGCTCTTGTAGAGAACCTTGTCGTCGAGAATCGACGAGTTGATCGTCACCTTTCCGCGGATCAGGTCGTTGACAACGACATCGCGGCCAGGCTCGATCTTGAAGCGGACCACATATTTCTCGCCTGCATCGATCAGCTTCCTGACTTCGTCGGCAGGCATCGAGAGTGAGTTGCGCATTGATCCGCGGGTCGATGCGTCATATTGGAAATTAGCCACATTCTTACGGGCGTTTTCCAGCTCTTCGGGCGTATCGAAAGCGATATATGCCTTGCCGGCATCGAGAAGCATGTCGACGTGGCTGCGATAGATGTCGCGGCGCTCGCTCTGCTTGTAGGGGCCGTAGTTGCCCCCTTCGCGGACACCCTCGTCGATTCCGATGCCGAGCCATGCGAGAGCCTCATTGATGTAGTCCTCGGCTCCCGGCACGAATCGATTCGAGTCAGTGTCTTCGATACGGAGAATCATGTCTCCGCCATGCTGACGGGCAAACAGATAGTTGTACAACGCGGTGCGCACACCGCCTATATGGAGCGGTCCCGTAGGCGACGGGGCGAATCTCACTCTTACTTTACGTTCCATTTACTTATGTTTCGTTTGGTTTATTCGTTTTTATGCCGCAAATTTACTCAATTCGGCCCGAACATGCAAGCTGACGGACCGCCACTTGCCCGTCAACGCGCTTCATAGGTCATGATGACGGCCCATGAGTTTTCAGTTTCGTCGACCTTCGCACATATTTTCACAGGACCTGCAGCATCAGGTGTCACGGTCATTTCCCACGGCTCGCCCGGAGCGGCCTGAGACCAGTCGTAAAGCCACGTCGAACCGACAACAACCGCCCAGCGCCCCTCCTGCGGAGCAATGCGGAATGTCACCGGACGCCCGACGGAAAGCGTCCCGTTCCAGGGTATGTCGACAATGCTGAACTTTGCCGAGCCGTAGACCTCGGGAAACGACCGAATACCTTCATTTTTCACAGCCGCCAGCAACTTCCCGAAATCGACACCATACTTCCTGAAAAGTTCGGGACGATAGTTGCCGATCCCTTTTAGCAACGGAGATTTTTCGGGAGCGACAAGTTCAAGATTGCGCCTGTCGGCATCGGTCTCCGATGCGACCTTATATTTCAGCAACACTGAATATTTGCCCGTAGCCGGATTTCTGACACTGACGTTCAGCAGTCCGGACTCCGACGGGACGAACTCCGTGACGCTCACGCCCGATTTCACATTCTGCGTCTGGTCATAGTCATCATTATTTCTTACCATCACTTCCGCCCCCGACGGATGAGCTATGACAAACCGATACTTCTGCCCCACACGCAACGTTCCCGACAGCGGTATCGACTTCACCTCCACACCCCGAAGCTCGGGACTGAAGCACTCCGGCATGTCCGGATCCTCGCCCCGAAGACATCCGGCAAGCAGCTGCGCGCCATCGAATCCGAAATCTTTATGCATCGGCCTCAGTCCGGGAATCGACGACCACGTTCCGAAACTGACCGGCGACGCCATGAACTGATAGACATCATCTTCGGGATAATGGGAAAACAGCATCCATTCCGGACTGACATCAAACCACGTGTCGTCATGATCCTTGCGTCTGAAAGTCCCATTGCTGACACTGCCTGCGCCCCAGGTCGGATCAACCAGAATCCCGGACGCGTCCGACGTGTACACGAACACCCAGGCATGCCCCTCGACATCATTGATATCCAGTGAGCTCTTGCCCTTGCCTGTGACAATGTCGACCTTTAGCCCGACGGCCTCACCCAGCCGGTAGAACAGCTCACTATAGGCCTGGCAGACGCCCTTTTTCTGTTCGTAAGCCTCGTCGGCAGTATAGATGCTATAGGCCGTGTCATAGGCAATATTGTCGCAAAGCCAGCGATAGATCGCGTAAGCCTGGTCATACTTTGTCGTTTTGCCCTCCACAATGCCTGCTGCCAGCTGACTCCAGTCATATTTCGTAGCCGACACATAAGTCGCTCCGACCACTGACGGCCACATCACACATAAAGCAAACATCGCTAAAACTGCATACCTTCTCATAATTATCAAGTCTTATTTTATAATAAAAAGCGGCGGCGCATCATCTATTATCAATGACACACCGCCGCAAAATTCGGTTTATTATCGTTCAGCCGCCTTTCAGGCCGTCGGAGCGTCGGGAGCAGCAACCGGTTCGGAGGCAGACATAGGCTTGGCTTCCCAGCCCAGAGCGCTTGCACCGAGAACGGCGGCATCAGCCTCCTTGAGTTCACTGAGAATAACCTGCACCTTGCCTTTCCAGATCGAAAGCATATTCTTCTCCATCGACTCGCGGATCGGTCGGAGAATCAGATCGCCTGCCTTGGCCAGACCTCCGAAAATCACGAAAGCCTCGGGCGAAGAGAACACTGTGAAATCAGCCAGAGCCTCACCGAGGATCTGTCCTGTATAGTCAAAGACAGCTTTCGCGAGCTTGTCGCCGGCGATAGCAGCGTCATAGACATCTTTCGAGGTGATCTCATCGATCGGAAGATTACGCAGAAGCGAAGGAGTATCGCTCATTTCGAGATATTCGCGAGCGGTGCGGGCCACGCCTGTCGCCGAGCAATAGGTCTCAAGACAGCCTGTGCGGCCGCAGCCACAGAGACGTCCGTTGTTGCGCTTGACAATGACATGTCCGAGCTCTCCGGCAAAACCGTCGTGGCCATAGACGAGCTGACCGTTGACAACGATTCCGCTGCCCACGCCAGTACCGAGAGTGATCATGATGAAATCCTTAAGACCGCGAGCCGCGCCATAAGTCATCTCACCGATAGCGGCAGCATTGGCGTCGTTGGTGATTGCGACAGGAAGTTTCATCTTGTCCGACAGCAGCTGAGCGAAAGGAATCGGAGTGGGCCAGGGAAGATTGACACCATCCTCGATCTTTCCGGTGAAATAGTTGGCGTTGGGAGCTCCGACACCGATGCCATAGACTTTGTCCTGAGCGTCGATTGATGCAATCAGACGGTTGAGTTCAAAGCTGAGTTCATCGATATAATCGTTGAAATTAGAGTGCTTGCGGGTCTTGATCGAGTTGCTGGCAAGCACGACACCGCGGGCGTCCACGATGCCGAACACCGTGTTGGTTCCACCCATGTCGATACCGATCACATAAGGTTTAGAGTTAATCATTGTAATATATTATGGTATTGTTAGATTTTTCACAAAGATAGTTAAAACAATTGAAACTCCTTGACGAAATCCGAATATTTCGCTTTTTTAACTTCGCTTCGCCGCTCCGGCCCGCATTTTATGCGGATTCCGGCCTCATCCGAACAACTTACGGCATACAGACGTTTGCTGTTACGCGCAATTTTGCTTAACTTTGCACGTCAGCGACAGGCGCGTCTTTAACCTGACCCTGTCGCCGGCAATACCGCTTCTGCTCTCCACAGTCTCAAATCAGATTTATGTCAAACGTTCAGATACGTCCGCTTTTAACCCTACTGACCCTGTCGCTGCTCGTCTCGCTTACGAGCTGCGACGACAGTCCTGCGCAAGCCGACACTGCCAACCGTGCCGTCCTCGTCTACATGCTTGCCAACAATGACCTTGCGGACTATGCGGAATCGGATCTCGCCGAAATGAAACGCGCCGCAGGCGACATCGGCAACGGCCGCCTGCTGATCTATCTGCAGTCGAAGACCGACGTTCCGCGCCTGTTCGAGATCAGCTCTTCAAGCACCGACCTGACGCTTAAGACCTACGACACAACCGTCTCGTCAACCGATCCCCGACGCCTGAAGGAAGTTGTCGACGACGTCAGATCGATTGCCGACGCCGACTCCTACGGAATCATCTTCTGGAGCCACTCGACCGGATGGCAGAGCGAGACTCAGAGCACACTCTCCAACAGTACAAGCATAACCCCGCTATCGTTCGGGTATGACGAAGGCTCATCTGCCGGCCGAATGAAAATCACCTCTATGGCAAAAGCCCTCGAGGGCAACCGATTCGATTTCATCTACTTCGACTGCTGCCACATGGCGACCGTCGAAGTGGCCTACGAGCTGCGCCATCTGACTCCATTCATAGCCGCCTCCCCGACCGAACTCGGCGTCGACGGAATGCCCTATGACCTCAACCTTCGCTGCTTCTTCGCCCCGAAAGCCAATCTTTCGCAGGCCATACGAAACACATTCAGCACATATCCGCTGACCTACACCTACGGCTGCTCGATCTCTCTCATTTCGACCGAGGGACTCGACCGCCTTGCTTCCGTCAGCCGAATGGCAATGAAATACGCTCCCCCTCTGTCCTACACCCCGGTCAGATACTTCCGCAAAGGAGTGCTCGACACAGGAATCTTCGACATGGCCCACTACTTCCGCGCCATGACCGAGGACGACCCGCCACTCTCACGCGAGTGGGAAGTGGCATTCCGCAACACAGTGACAGAAAGCCACTCCACCTCAAGCGTTTTCATGCTCCCGGCCGACAACTTCAACGGACTCGGATGTCACATTCTGTCCGACTCCTATCCTTCGTCGGCCCTAGGCTACGACGAACTCGCGTGGTACCGCGATGTTGTAGCCCCTTAAAGGCAACTTCATTACAAACCACCCAACCCTCTCCTCCGATCCACAGAAAATGATATTCTCACAGATACCACTGCCCGGACTCCCCGAAACGCCGGCAGACACAGTGGCCCACGGCAAAGAAGAAGCCATCGGAATACTAAAGGCAGTCTCCTTTGACGATCTGATCAGCCGCATCGCAACAACACTTGTCGATTTCGCGATCCATCTCGCAATCGCAATCCTCGTGTTCTATGCCGGCAAATACATCATCAAGAAACTCTACACCGTCACTGCCAACATCCTCCTGCGGCGCCACGTCGACAAATCGCTGACAACATTCGTCCTGTCGCTTGTCAACATGGTCCTCTACTTCATTCTGGTCGTCACGGTCATCGGAATTCTCGGAATCAACACAACCTCATTCATCGCGATATTCGCCTCGGCTGGTGTCGCTATCGGTATGGCTCTGAGCGGAACGCTCCAGAACTTTGCCGGAGGCGTGCTGATACTGCTCCTGAAACCATATAAAGTCGGCGACTACATCGAAGCCCAGGGCTATGCCGGCGTCGTCAAGGAGATCCAGATATTCTCGACAATCATCACCACACCCGACAACAAATCGATCATCGTCCCCAACGGCCCACTGTCGACCGGCTCGATCAACAACTGGAGCCGCGAGGAATACCGGCGAATCGACTGGACTGTAGGCATCTCCTATGGCGACGACGTCGAACGCGCCCGTCAGGTGCTTCTCGACATTCTCAGCGCCGATCCAAGAGTGCTCCGCAACGCGCCTGCGCAAACCGACGAAGAGAAAAAAGCCGACCAGGATGCCGCCGAAACCGCCACATCCGTCGAAACCGGCAACAGATCGTGGTTCCGCCGGATTTTCCACCACAGCAAAAAACGAATCGATCCCGCGGCAATCGAGATGCCTTCGATCGACATCACACCGCTTGCTCCGAAAATCGACCACACTCCTAAGGTGTTTCTTGCCGAACTTGCCGACTCGAGTGTGAACCTCTCTGTGCGCGCATGGGTTAGATCCGCTGACTACTGGGGTGTCTACTTCGACGTAAACGAACGTATCTACACCACTCTGCCCTCATTCGGAATCAACTTCCCCTTCCCGCAGGTCGACGTTCATTTCGATCCGCCGAAAGCCTGATCCGCCCACATAGACCTGGCGGTCAAAAAATTCCATCACAATAAAGACTTATTCACACATATTCACTATCTTTGCAATAAGTTTAATGTCAGGCGTCCGCCCCTGACTCCCAGCAATTCTGATTAATAAAAAAACGTAAGAACCTAAACATAAATGTCAGTAACATCTTTTTTAAGTAAGATTTTCGGCAACAAATCAGACCGCGACCTACGCGAAATCAAGCCGATAGTAGATAAAATCGAAGCTCTGAGCGCAGAGCTCCAGAACCTCACGCCCGACGAACTCCGCGCCAAAATCGACGCCGTGCGCGCCGACATCCGGCAGGCCGTCACTGCCGACGAAGAGGCTGCCGCTCAGAAACGCATCGAGATCGAGAACCTCCCGATCGACAAACGCCAGCCGGTCTGGGACGAAATCGACCGCCACGAGAAAAATGTTCTCGACATAATCGAACAGAAACTTGACGAACACCTCCCGATCGTATTCGCGACACTCCGCGAAACCGCCGCACGCTTCGCCAAGAACCCGACAATCGAAGTGACCGCCACTGACCTCGACCGCGAATTTGCAGCCCAGGGACGCGATTTCGTGACAATCGAAGGCGACAAAGCGATCTATAAGAACCAATGGACTGCCGGAGGCAACCTCCTGACTTGGGACATGATCCACTACCACGTCCAGCTGATCGGCGGCGTCGTGCTCCATCAGGGTAAAATCGCCGAAATGGCAACCGGTGAGGGTAAGACTCTCGTTGCGACACTTCCAGTCTTCCTCCGCTCCCTTTCGGGCAAAGGCGTCCACGTCGTGACCGTCAACGACTACCTCTCCAAACGCGACTCGGAATGGATGGGACCGCTCTACATGTTCCACGGATCGACCGTTGACTGCATCGACAAACACCAGCCCAACACTCCGCAGCGCCGCGCCGCCTACAACTGCGACATCACATTCGGTACAAACAACGAATTCGGCTTCGACTACCTCCGCGACAACATGGCCATGTCGCCCGATGACATGGTGCAGCGCAAACACTACTATGCCATCGTCGACGAGGTCGACTCGGTGCTCATCGACGATGCCCGCACACCGCTAATCATCTCCGGCCCCGTGCCACGAGGCGACGACCAGCTCTTCAACGAATATCGTCCTAACGTCGAAAAAGTCGTGCAGGCCCAGCGCAGGCTCGTCAACCAGATTCTTGCCGACGCCAAGACCAAACTCGCAAGCGACGACAAGGAAGTGCGCAAAGAAGGCGCACTCCTGCTGTTCCGCGCATTCAAAGGTCTCCCCAAGAACTCACCCCTCATCCGATTCCTCAGCCAGGAAGGCATGAAAAACATCCTTCTTGAGACAGAAGCCTACTACCTTCAGGACAACTCCCGCGAGATGCCCAAAGCGACCGAGCCCCTCTACTTCGTCATCGACGAGAAAAACCGAAGCGTAGAGCTGACCGACAAAGGTATCGACGCCCTGACAGGAACTCAGGCCGACCCGACATTCTTCGTGCTACCCGACATCGCCGCTCAGCTCTCGGAAGCCGAGACAATCACCGACACCGCAGAACGCGCACGCCGCAAAGACGAACTGATGCAGAACTATGCCGTCAAAGCCGAACGCGTCCACACCGTCACACAGCTTCTGAAAGCCTACACCCTCTTCGAGAAAGATGTTGAATATGTCATCGACGACAACAAGATCAAGATTGTCGACGAGCAGACTGGCCGTATCATGGAAGGACGACGCTACTCCGACGGACTCCATCAGGCTATCGAAGCAAAAGAGGGTGTCAAAGTCGAAGCCGCGACACAGACCTTTGCGACAATCACTCTCCAGAACTACTTCCGCATGTACCACAAGCTTGCGGGCATGACCGGCACGGCCGAAACCGAAGCCGGCGAATTCTGGGACATCTACAAACTCGACGTGGTCACAATCCCGACAAACCGTCCGGTTGCACGCGAGGACATGAAAGACCGCGTCTTCAAGACAAAGAAAGAAAAATATGCTGCCGTAATCGACGAGATCCAGGCTCTCGTCAAAGCCGGACGGCCAGTTCTCGTCGGCACGACTTCGGTCGACATCTCGGAACTTCTGAGCCGAATGCTGACAATGCGCCATATCCCCCACAACGTCCTCAACGCCAAGCTCCACCAGAAAGAAGCCGACATCGTGGCCCAGGCCGGACGACCCGGAACAGTCACCATCGCGACCAACATGGCCGGACGCGGTACGGACATCAAGCTCACCAAAGAAGTCAAAGACGCCGGAGGTCTTGCGATCATCGGCACCGAACGCCACGAAAGCCGACGCGTCGACCGACAGCTCCGCGGACGTTCCGGACGTCAGGGCGACCCCGGTTCTTCGGTATTCTACCTCTCGTTCGAAGACCAGCTGATGCGTCTGTTCGTGACCGACAAAGTCATGAAGATGCTCGACAAATTCGGACTTGAGGAAGGAGAGATGATCGAATCGAAAATGATCGACCGCGCTATCGAAAACGCACAGAAACGCGTCGAAGAAAACAACTTCGGCATCCGTAAGCGCCTGCTCGAATACGACGACGTCATGAACAAGCAGCGAACCTACATCTATTCGCGACGCCATCACGCACTCCTCGGCGAACGAATCGGAATCGACATCGCCAACATGTTCTATGACGTCATCGAAAACCTCGTCAACAACTACTCCGCACCAACCGACTACCACGATCTCTCGATGGAACTGATGAGAATCCTGACAATCGAGACTCCGTTCTCCGAAAAAGAATTCTCTTCGCTCGCAAAAGAAGACATCATCGACCGAATCAACGAAGCCGCAATCGCAGCCTTCGACCGCAAGAGCGACGCGATCCGCGAAGTAGCCGTCCCCGTTATCAAGAACTGTGTCGAAAACCAGAACATGACCGGCAAGATCATCGTTCCGATGACCGACGGAAAACGAATCTTCCATCTCCGCGCCGATCTTGAGGAAGCCTATGCTTCCGAATGCCGCTCGATCGTCAAGGAATGGCACAAAGCAGTGCTCCTCGTCTCGATCGACGAACTCTGGAAAGAACACCTCCGCGAACTCGACCAGCTGCGCCAGTCGGTTCAGAACGCCTCCTACGAACAGAAAGATCCGCTCGTGATCTACAAGATGGAATCGTTCCACCTCTTCGAAGAGATGCTCAACAACCTCAACATCAAGGTTGCATCGGCCCTGACAAGAGGTCAGATCTACATGCCGCGTCCGCAGGCTCCCGCTCCGCAGGCTCACGAATCCGAACAAGACGCAGAGGAGAGCACACAGGCTCCCGCTCCCAAACCCCAGCCGGAAGTGAAACGCGCCATGCCCGAGAAGAAAAACGACTACTCCCAGTATCGCGCCACCAAGGAAGACCTTCCCGGAGCAGCCGAACAGCGCGCCGCAGCTTCTGCCCCTCAGGGCAACCAGCAGAAAACCCAGCCGGTTGTCAACGGACCGAAAGTAGGCCGCAACGACCCTTGCCCCTGCGGCAGCGGCAAGAAATTCAAAAACTGCCACGGCAAGGGAATGGAGTAATATCTAACCGAATCGTCGATCCAAAACATTCATAAATCAAGCAATGAACAGGAAAACAGTAATAGCCATATGCAGTGTTCTGGTTCTTCTGCTGGCCGGCGCTGCGATTTTCGGCCTCAGACAGGCCAGCTTGCTTCGGCAGGAAGTTGCCGAAGCGCAGGCTCAGAACGAGCAGCTCCAGATCACCAACGACCAGCTGCAGCTCTCCAACGAGCTGACCGCCATCAACTCCGAATTTGCCCAATATGAAAATCAGGCCGTCGAAATCGCCAACGACACAATTCTGGCAAAATACACAGCCGCAAAGGCAAAAGTCGAACAGCTGATGAACGAGCTCAAACAGCAGAAAGCCAGCTCTCGCGCCGAGCTCGAAGCCAAAAGCCAGAAAATCAAAGAACTCCAGGGCGAAATCTCAACCCTGCGGGGTCTGCTGAAACACTACATCGCCCAGGTCGACTCGCTCAGCAAGGAAAACACCGGACTGAAGGCTGAAAACGCCGAAATCCGCACCGTCAACGAATCGCTGTCGACCCAGGTCCAGGAAGTGCATCAGAAGAACGAAGCCCTCAGCCAGCGAATGACTCTGGCAGAGAAGCTTAATGTGACCGGAGTCTCCCTCCAGGCTCTGAACGGCAAAGGCAAAAACGAAAAGAACGTCACCAAAGCAAAACAGCTCAAAGTAACATTCACAATTCCCCAGAACAATTCGACTCCGGTCGGCCCGAAGACCATCTACATGCGTCTGACCGGACCGGAAGGATCTCTGCTCGGAAATGCCGGTTCATTCCCGTTCGAAGGTGCGTCAGTTGCATGCACTGCCAAACGCACGATCGAATATGCAGGCGACGAGATCCCGGGCATCACAATGTACTGGGATGTCAACACAACCCTCAACCCCGGCGACTACACCGTCGAACTCTTCGCCGACAACTATCGCCTGACCTCACGCCGTTTCACACTCAAGAAATAATCCAAACCCACAAAAGCCCTGTGGTCATCTCACATCCGGTCCGGACCACAGGGCTTCTGTTTTTTCCTCCCCGTTTCCGCCATGCTCTCTTATCTCTTCGACACCATCAACTCGGTTGAAGTCAACGGACTCAACTCAATCTATAAGCTCCTGCTGAGCCTGGTGCTCGGATGCTGCGTGGGGCTTGAGCGAAAGCGCAAAGGACAGATCGCCGGACTTCGGACCTTCGCCCTCATTTCGATGGGTGCGACACTCGCGATGATCCTGTCGATCTATGTGCCGCAGGAATATCTCGGACTGAAAAACGGCGACCCGGGACGTATCGCCGCCCAGGTCATCACCGGTATCGGATTTCTCGGTGCAGGCGCAATCATTCAGAGCAAAGGCTCTGTCCGCGGTCTGACAACAGCCGCCAGCATCTGGATCGTGGCCACGATCGGAATGGCTGTCGGAGTCGGTCTCTACTGGCTGTCAGTCGTCGCGACACTCCTCATCATCCTCGTCCTTGCAGGACTGGAGGGACTCGAACGCCACATCCACCTCGGAGGTGAATCAAGAATCATACGCATCCGTGTCGACGGAATCGTAACCGACATCCGTCCCTACAAAACTGAATTACGACGCCACAACGTCAACCTCGTCAACACCTATGTCGACTATAACTTCGCCCAGCAGACAACGAGCCTCAACCTCGTCGTACTCGCAAGGGAAACAGCCGACTTCATAGACCTCTTCTCCGGCCTGCGCCATCTCTACCCGACAGCATCAATCTCGATCGCAAAAGAACTGACAATCTGATCCGGTGTAGTTTTTTGAGCGGCCGCCGCGCAGTTGCCTGGCAACTGCTCCCATAAACTCCTTATTTCCAACATCCGGCCACATGATATTCTCCACCCTACTACTGACAGCCACCGCATCGTCTCCCGAAGTACAGATCGAAGGTCTCATCTCCGACCTGGCTTTTCTGCTCATACTCGCCGCTCTGACAACTCTATTCTTCAAATGGATCAGGCAGCCGGTCGTCTTGGGATATATCGTAGCCGGATTTCTCGCAAGCCCCACCTTCACCTATCTCCCATCCGTCACAACTGAAGAAAACATCGAATTCTGGGCCCAGATGGGCATCGTCATACTCCTC
>JAIDJZ010000119.1 GCA_029051965.1 Paramuribaculum sp.
GATTTAAGTTTTATCGTTCAGTAACAGTCAAATACTATCAATGTAAACCATTGATAGCCAACTAATTACTTGCCGATGCAGAAGCGGGAGAAGATGGTGGTGAGGATTTCGGTGGAGGTGATTTCGGAGGTGATTGTGGCGAGGTGGTGGATGGTTTCGCGGAGGTCGAGGGCGATGAGGTCGCCTGAGAGGCCTGCGTGCAGGGCGTCGATTGTGCGCTGCGAGCTGTCGGCGGCGGCGTTGAGGGCGTCGGCGTGGCGCTGGTTGGTGACGAGGATGCCTTCGTCGGCGCTTCCGTTTTCGCGGTCGGCGATCGTGGTCAGTATGTCGCAGAGTGTGTCGATGCCTTCGTGGTTTTTGGCGGATATGGTGACCTGCGGGGAGTCGGGGAGGAGTTGGGTGAGGGCGTCGATGGCTGCCTGCGGATCGTGGATGTCTGATTTGTTGACTACGGCTACGATGCTGGCGGGGTGTTCGCGTTCGGCGGCTGAGTGGCTGATGTGGCTGATCAGGTCCGGATCGGGTGTTTCGGCCGGGTCGATGACGAGGAGGATGATGCGTGCGCGGTCGATCATCTGCCGGGGGCGTTCGATTCCTTGTTTTTCAATGCTGTCGGTTGTCTGGCGGAGTCCGGCGGTGTCGATGCTGCGGATGCGGTAGTCGCCGAGCTCGCGGGGTTCTTCGAGTGTGTCGCGGGCTGTGCCGTGGATGTCGCTGACGATTGCGCGTTCGTCGTCGAGGAGGGCGTTGAGGAGCGACGATTTTCCGGCGTTTGTGTGGCCTGCGATTGCGACGGGGATGCCGTCTTTGATTGCTTTTCCGGCTGAGAATGACCGGGCGAGCTGACGTACTTCGTTGTGGACCTGGCTGGCTATTTCGAGGAGTTTTTCGCGTGAGGCGAATTCGACGTCTTCTTCCGAGAAGTCGAGTTCGAGTTCGAGGAGTGCTGCAAGATCTACGAGGCGCTGGCGCATTGAGGCGAGTTTGCCGGAGTAGGATCCGCGCATCTGGCTTATTGCGATGCGGTGGGCGGCGCGGGAGTCTGAGGCTATCACATCGGCGACGGCTTCGGCTTCGGCGAGGTCCATTTTGCCTGCGATGAATGCGCGGCGTGTGAATTCTCCGGGGCTGGCGAGGCGGCATCCGGCTGCTGTCAGGATTCTGAGCAGTTCGCGCTGTACGAATCGTGAGCCGTGGACTGACAGTTCGACGACGTTGTCGCCGGTGAATGATCCGGGTGCGCGGAATATGGTTGCGACTGCCTGGTCAAGGACGCTTCCGTCGGGGTTGAGGATGGTTCCGAGGTGGGCTGTGTGGCTTGGGCTCTGTGAGAGTCTGCGGCCTTTCCAGATGCGGTCGGTTATTTCAAATGCGTCGGGGCCCGAGATGCGGGCCACGGCTATGCCGCCGACTCCGGGAGGTGTGGAGATGGCGCAGATTGTGTCGGCTGGTGTTGTGTCGTGTATGTTCATTTGTGTTTGCTCCAGTAGGGGAAGTCGCATTGGCTTTCGACTTCGGTTTCGATATCGTCGGGGAGTGAGGCGAAGAAGTCGTGGCCGGTTATGCGTTCGACTTCGTCGATAGTCGTGGCTGCGGCCTGGATTCCGCCGGGTACTTTGTCGTTGGGCATGATGAATCCGATTCCACGCATCGGGGTGACGTGGGGTGAGAGGATCACTTTGAAGAAGCGGCGCGGCACGGCAACGCGTGAGTCGCCGATGTGGTCATAGGGCTGATCGGTCATGACCGGTCCGCAGATGATTATGATTGCGCTGTCGGCTGCGGCCCATGTGCGGCATTTTTCTTCGAGGGTTTTCCATGCGCCGGTGTTGAGGGCTTTTGCCTGCGGGCATATGTTGGCCATTGAGAATGAGCCGTGCATGGCTTCTTTCGACCATTTCATGTCGCCGGCGGGGGCCATGTGGCCGCGGTCGTAGCCGGAGTAGCTGTAGTCATAGTGGTCGGCGCAGCCGGGGACGGTTTCGTCGCAGTAGAATTTGTTTTCGCGGCCTGCGGGACCGGTTGTTTCCTGTCGTGTGAGTTCCCATGCGACCCAGTTCGGCTGGTGCCATTCGGAGTTGTAGGATACGTCCATGCCGGGATATTGTTTTTTGAATTCGGATCTGCATGCGTCGCTTGTGCGTACTTCCAGCAGGTTGCCGTAGCTGCCGGTGGTAGCCGCCGGTGCTGCATGGTCTGATGCGGGGTTGGTTGAATTGGCCAGAAGCCATGCTCCGATGATGACGGCGCAGATTATGATTGGTGAGAGCAGCGTTCTTTTGGATTTCTTTTTCATAGTCGGTAGGGGATGGTCAGGGGTTGAACCGGTTGATTATGCGTGCGATTTCGGCGGCGTCGGCCACTGATGTGGTGTCGCTTATGGGGAGGCTGAGCACTTCTTCGGCGAGTTGCTCGCTGACGGGCAGGGGCTGGTGGGGGAGGTGGCTGA
>JAIDJZ010000012.1 GCA_029051965.1 Paramuribaculum sp.
CGGGCGGCGCCGTGAGTGCCCCAGACGACAGCGGAAAGCATTTTGCGCAGGGTTCTGGCATTCTGAACTGAGCAGATGCGGTCGCGGATGTTTGTCACCGGGAAGATTGTGTCGGTTCCGTTGCCGACGAGTCCTTTGACGAGGCGTGGGCGCACGTAGACGCCGTCGTTGGCAATGGCGTTGTAGAGCGAGGCGGTGTAGAGTGGGGAGATCTCGGTGCAGTAGCCGTAGCTTTCGCGTGAGAGCATCTGACGTCCGAGGTCGTCGTCCTTAAGCTTGGGGAACATCGGCACTGCCTCTCCGGCGATTCCGGAGTTCATCGGTTCGAGGAATCCGATCTGACGCACGCGTTCGCGGAAGCTGCTCGGTTTGGGACCGAAGCGGCGGGTTATTATCTTTGCTGTCCCGATGTTTGATGACTGTTCGAGGATTTCGTTGACGGTCAGCGATGCGTTGTAGTGGGAGTCTTTGATTGGTTTTTTTCCGTAATAGTGCCATTCGTGGCCGAGGGGGATTACTTCGTTGGTGTTCGTGACGATGCCGTCTTCCAGGGCGATAAGCATGGACAGGGCCTTTACGACCGACCCGGGTTCGAAGCCGAGCACGGCGCGGTTGAGGCTTTCGATGTAGCGTTCGCCTTTGCCGGGGTTCAGCTCGAGGTTGGCGATAGCCTTTATGTCGCCGGTCGCGACTTCGAGCAGCACAGCGGTGCCCCAGTCGGCGTCGCAGAATTCGAGCATTTTGTTGAGTTCGTTCTCGACGATGTCCTGCATCTTGATGTCGATAGTTGTCCGGACGGAGTAGCCGTTGACGGGTGGCACGTCGTTCCACCGTACGATGGCCGATGTCAGCGGAACGCGTTTGGTGATTCCCGGTTTGCCGTAGAGCAGCGAGTCGAGGGCTTTTTCAAGTCCGTATTTGCCGTGGATGCGTTTGATCGATTCGGTTACGCCGACGGCTCCGATGCTTCGGCGTGCCATAGCTCCGTAGGGCCGGACTCTGACGGGACGGGAGTTGATTTTCAGTCCGATGATCGATCCTTTGCGCGGGGCTTTGGCTCTTCGGCGCGGGAAGGGGAATGTCTTGATCAGTTCGGTGTCGAAGTAGGAGACGTCGCGCACGATGGCGAAGTCGCGTGAGCGCAGCGAGTCGGGCCGCTTGAGCGGCGACAGGAGATATTTGTTCCATTCTTTTGCGCTGCGTCGCGGAAAGTGGCGGGCAAGGCTGTCGGCCAGAGCGGGTACGCAGGCTCTGTAGGAGTCTTCGTTGAATTTAGGATGACGGAGGTCGAGGCTTGGGGTGTAGAGGATCATGTTTGTTGCCAGGACGCTGCCGTCGGCCGCGAGGATTTCGCCGCGGAGCGGTTCGACGGTGTCTGTGCGCGACAGTTCTTTTTCTGCCAGTTTGTTCCAGTGGTGGGCGGAGATGATAGTGTTGTCGACCAGAAGGTAGACGATCCTTATGGTTATGAGCATGATCGCAACGACAATCAATGCGTAGCGCCAGAGAATGTTCCTGCGGTTTTCTTTCTTCATCGGTCCGTCTTGATTCTATAGGGTGGGTTTTCCTGAACTTTCAGATTGAGTCTGAGCGAATCGACCATCGCCTGCATCGAGCTTTCACGTATCTGGCCCATGTAGCGGGAGCGGCATCTGACGAGTTCGGCGCTTATGATTTCGTATTGTTTGGTCAGACGGTTGACCTCTTCCATTTTTGTCTGGCAGCTGTATTTGCCTGAGATGTATGCCAGAATCATGAAGACCCCGAGGATCATCGCAAGCCAGTTGCGGGCAAAGAAGTCTGAGCTGACAACCTGACCGAAGATCAGCCGTCGCATGACGGTGCCGGAGCGATGGAGCATCGTCGAGGTGTCGTTGTCAGTGGTGTCGGTGTTTCGTGCCATAGCTTTGCTGTGTGGTCGGTTGTCGGGGGATAAGTGAGGGGTTTGGTCGGAATTGCGGGTCGGTTGGGTCAGAGTTTCTGGGCTATTCTCAGTCGAGCGCTTCTTGAGCGGGGGTTGCGTTCGATCTCTTCTCCGGATGGCGCGATCGGCTTGCCGATTGTCTTGAACGGGGTCGATGCGACGCCGAAAAAGTCTTTTTCGATTTTGCCGGAGAAGTTTCCGCTTTTGAGGAAGTTTTTGACGAGCCGGTCTTCGAGGGAGTGATAGGTGATTATCGCAAGTCGTCCGCCCGGGCGGAGAACTGAGAGGGCTGCTTTCAGGAACTGTTCGAGGGCGCGCATTTCGCCGTTGACTTCGATGCGGAGTGCCTGAAACACCATTGCAAGTTCTTTCTTCTCTTTCTTGGGGGATATGAACCGTGAGGCTATTTCGCGGAGCTGTCCGATTGTTTCGACCGGTTTTCCGGCGTTGCGCTCGGCTACGATGGCTCGGGCGAGCTGACGGCTGCGGGGAAATTCTCCGTAGAGGGCCAGTATTTCGGCGATCCGTTCTTCCGAGGCAGAGGCCAGAAGTGTGGCTGCCGATACGGGAGCGTGGCGGTTCATGCGCATGTCGAGCGGGCCGTCGAACCGGAACGAAAATCCTCTTTCCGAGTCGTCGAAATGGTGGAATGACACTCCGAGGTCGGCCAGGATTCCGTCGACGTTTCCGGAGTGTCCGTAGAATGTCATCCAGTTCTGAAGGAATCGGAAGTTGCTGTACACAATTGTAAACCGCGGATCGGAGAATGCCCGTCGGACTGCTTCATCGTCCTGGTCAAAGCTGTAGAGGTGGCCATCGGCGGACAGGTGTTCGACGATGGCATGAGAGTGACCGCCGCCACCGAAAGTGGCGTCGACATAAATTCCGCCGGGGTTGATGTCGAGTGCTTCAAGGGATTCGGGAAGCAGGGCGGGTATGTGATAGGCTTGTTCGGACATGAGCATGAAAAATCAGTGTGTAAAGTTACGATTTTTCATGCGAAATTTACATATAGAAACTAATCTTTTTAATGTTTTTTTGCTCAGAAGTTATTAACATTTGTGTAATCCTTGAAAAATCAAGGGGATGCTGATTCGGAGCGGACATTTGCAAATGTAAACGGAAATGGTTGTCTGTCCGGCTAAGGGCCGACGGATCAATGCGATCCGCCGGCTGGTTTTTTATTGTGTCACATTGAGTGTCTCGAGGATTGATTTCTGAGGTTTTCCGTCGGGAGTGATGAATCGGTTGTCTTTGACGGTCAGACCGTTGACTGAGTAGGCGGAAATCTTCACGGGCTCGGGAGAGATGAAGGTGTTGTCGATGATGCGGATGTTGCTGTGGACCATGCGTGACGACAGTTCGGCTTCGGGGGCTATCGAGATCGCGGGGGTCGAGCATTCGACAAAGCGGTTGCGGGCGATCAGTACGTCGGTGACTGCGCCGGATTCATACCAGGAGCGTGCGTCGTCGGCGATTAAGATTGCCGGCAGGGGACATTTTATAAATTCGTTGTCGGTTATGCGTACGGGCCGGTGTGTTGTCATCAGGATTCCGCGTGTGGGAAGTTTTTCAAAACGGCAGTTTGTTATTTCGACTTCGG
>JAIDJZ010000120.1 GCA_029051965.1 Paramuribaculum sp.
CAGAACGGCTTGGATGCAAGGCGCTAAGGCCGAAAGCGAGGGAGCGGACTGCCGTCCGTGACCGAGCTTGAGTGCCGAAAGCAACGCCGCAGACGGGCCGTTATCACGAACCGCCACTAAGACGCAGATGAGCCATCATCACGAACCGCCCTAATATTGAATTTGGCCCCCCGCGACAGTCGATGCAACCTATCTTTGCAGCGATATGTTGCAACCCCGCCCATACATCCCGCCGCGTCCGCGCCACCTTTTTAAGCGCGACTACGCCGCCCAGTTCGAACGCTGGGTCGGCTATCGCCTGCATCCCCACGCCCGACGCGCCGTGGCCCATCTCGAGCGGCAGCGCGCACGACGCCAGCCCCAGCGGCTCATCCTCTGCAACACACCCTCCACCATCGACATCCTCCGACAGACCCTCGCCGACTACCTCCTCTGGCGAGCCACCGTCGTGCAGCCCGGCGACCCCTTCTGCGTCGTCGGCCGCTCCCGTGCCGACATCAAGCGCATTCTTCCCAAACGGAAGCTCCGCACCCTTCCCGACCACCGCTGGCAGCCCATCCTCGTCTCCTCACGCACACCCGACCACTGCCGTGGCCTCAACTTCCCCCTCGCCCTCATCCTCGACGGCGACGCCTTCCCACATCGCGGCCGCGCCCTCGAGCAGCACTGGCGATCGATCCTCCCCGCCATCGACATCGGCCCGCAATCGCTCCTCATCCTCTGCGGCACCTACCGACCCCGCACCCGCGTCAACCACTTCGCCCGCCTCGTCCGACAAGCCCGCCTTCCGATCCTCGACCTATCCGACCCGCCTGACGAAGAAGCCACCCCGACGCGCGAATCCGATCAGCCGCCGCAGGGCATCCCGCTCCAGATCCCACTCGCCGCCCAACCGGATTCCCCATCATATCTCCCCCTGTTCCCAAAGCCCCTGAGGGCTTTCCTCTTCTGAGCGCCGCCGTATGCGCAAAAACGGTCTGACACGCATGTGTCAGACCGAAAATACGGCAAAGAGTACTTTGACATTTTGTTTTTTAAATTCTTTGTCATTTTGGAAGACCGTTCACCACTCACCGTCCATCGACCATCGAATCAAAGGCGTCGAGATCGCCGCGAGTCGCTCCTTGAAGCCCGTCGTCGCGGTTGTCCATTCCCTCGACAATATAATGGCGGTAGTAGGAAATCAGCAGCGTTGTCAGAGGCAGCGCGATAATAAGCCCGATAAAACCGAGCAGTGTTCCCCAGATCGACAGCGAAAGCAGAATGATCGCAGGATTGAGTCCCATCGCACGTCCCATGATTTTCGGCGTCAGTAAAAGATCCTGAATAGCCTGAACCACGAAGTAGACCAGAATACACTCGCCGAAAAGAGTCCAGAAATCGCCACCGCCCCCGACCGCGTAGACCAGACACAACACAGCCGTCGGCACTATCGAGATTATCTGGAGATACGGCACAAGATTGAGCAGCCCGATAAACAGCCCCAGCAGAATAGCCATCGGAAGACCCACCAGTGCGAATCCGATCGCAAACAGGATGCCGACAAGCAGCGCAATCAGTGCCTGCCCTCGGAAATAGCGGTTCATATTGTTGACGATATCTCGGCTAATACTTCCGACAAGAGGCTGCATCTTCCTCGGGACAAGCGACTTGAACCCACGTTCGAGTTTCTCGTAGTCGATCATGATGAAAACGACATAGAGAATCACGATCAACCAGCTGACAATTCCCAGTATAACGCTCCAGCCGCTCGTAAGCACCTCCCACGTCGCGCGGAGCGTATCCGTGATTATAGGCATCCAGTCCTGTTGGGCGAACATCTCCCCTAACCGGTGGAAATCGAAACTCTCCCGCAGAAGATGCTGAACCTCATCCGGCAGAAACTTGACCGACATCTTCGACGACGCATACGTCTTCATGATCGCAGACATCTCCTTAAGTTCCGATCCGATCATCGGAACAAGAAAATAAAGTATGATGCCCAAGAAAAACAGAGCCTCGAACAGCGTGATGAAGACAGCGCTCACCCGTCCCTTAAGCTTCAGCAGCCGGCGGTTGTGCTGCACGAACGGCTCGAACATATAGGCAATGATACACGCCACCAGAAACGGCAGAAGCACATCCTTCAGAATGTTGATCAGCCATATCATTCCGAAAATAATTGCAAGAGTGATGACAAGCCTGACTACACGGTCAAGCGTGAATGGTGTACGTTGTGGCATAGAATTACTTGGCTTTATGTAAGTGTTCAAATTTAATTTATACAATATGCGAGCTTATTTTTTAGCCGATTCCGGTGCGGAGGGAAGGAGAATATCGAGATATTCGACTGATCGACAATCCGGAAGCGGCAGAAAAGAAGCAGCAGATTGTATAAAAGATTTTCGTTCACTTACTATCGTTTAAATTTGAACTCTTACTTATACATACACATATGACAATCTCAGAATCGCAACAGGAAATCATCGATGAATTCTCGGACATCGAAGACTGGATGGACCGCTACGCCATGATAATCGACATGGGCAACGCCCTGCCACCGATCGACGAGAAATTCAAAACGCCGCAACACCTCATCGAAGGATGCCAGAGCCGCGTATGGCTCAACGCCGAAGAACACGACGGAAAAATCGACTTCACAGCCGACTCCGACGCCATAATCGTAAAAGGAATCATCGCCATGCTCATACGCGTACTCAACGGCCACACCCCCGACGAAATCCTCAGCGCCGATCTCCGCTTCATCGACGAAATCGGACTCGCCGAAAACCTCTCCCCGACCCGATCCAACGGACTTCTGGCAATGGTCAAACAGATGCGCCTCTACGCAACAGCCATTAAAATGCGCAATCAGGCCCAATCCTGAACCGGACAGAGACAAAACAAACAAATCATAATTAAACTAACCAATCACTTATGTTCAAAAATCAACCTAAAGGACTCTACGTGCTCGCGTTGGCCAACACCGGAGAGCGATTCGGCTACTACACGATGCTTGCCATCCTCCTGCTCTTCCTTCAGGCAAAATTCGGCTTCTCGACAGCCCTTGCCGGCACGATCTACTCAACATTCCTGGCTCTGGTCTACTTCATGCCGATGATCGGCGGATGGATTGCCGACAGATGGAACTTCCAGAAAACCGTAACCCTCGGAATCATCGTAATGTTCCTCGGCTACCTCGTAATGGCAATCCCGACCGAACGCGGTGCCGTAAGCTCGATGATCATCATGTTTGCCGCACTGCTCCTGATCTCAGCCGGAACCGGTCTTTTCAAAGGCAACCTCCAGGTGATGGTCGGTGACCTCTACAACGACCCGCGCTACAGCGACAAACGCGACGTCGCATTCTCACTCTTCTACATGGCTATCAACATCGGAGCCATGTTCGCACCGATGGTGACCGTATGGCTCTGCGAATACGCCCTCAGCGGAGCAAATCTTGAATACGACGGAGCAATCCCGAGCATCTGCAACAAACTAATCGCCGGCGAAGCTCTGAAACCCGAAGCCGCGGTCACAATCGCTGAATTCGCTGCCCGATTCGGATTCACCGACATCAAGGAATTCGCCGACCACTACATGAACGCCCTCACAACCGGCTACAGCTACGCATTCGCCGTCGCATGCTTCTCAATGGTCATCAGCTTCCTCATCTACAAACTCGGACGATCCACCTACGCATCCGTCTCCGCCGACAAATCCGCCGCTGGCAAGAAATCCGCCGCAACAGCTCCCGTCCGTGAACTGTCGCCCGAACAGACAAAAAGCCGCATCACAGCCCTTCTGCTCGTTTTTGCCGTAGTCATCTTCTTCTGGATGGTATTCCACCAGAACGGCGCGACACTGACCAAATTCGCCGAAGTATTCACCTCTTCGAAAGCAACCGGCTGGACACGCATCGGATTCAACATCTGGGCCCTCGTAACAGTCGTCATCGGAGTCTACTCTTTCTTCAGCCTCGTCCAGAGCAAAAAAGCGGGCGGACGCATCATCTCGGCAATACTGCTCGCCGCATGCGCCGGAATCCTGCTCTACATCTACGGAATCACCCCTGAAACAGTCGACGGAATCCAGCCCCAGGTATTCCAGCAGTTCAACCCATTCTACGTTGTTGCCCTCACACCCTTCTCTGTAGCTTTCTTCGGATGGCTCGCAAACAAGAAAAAAGAACCCTCCGCTCCACGCAAGATCGGCTACGGTATGATCGTGGCCGCCCTCGGATTCCTCATCATGTGCATCGGATCAATCGGACTCGGAGTCGCACCCGAACAAGGCCAGGGAGCAACACTCGTCAGCCCCAACCTCCTGATCGGAACCTACCTCGTCCTCACCTTCGCCGAACTCCTGCTCTCACCGATGTGAATCTCCTACGTCTCGAAACTCGCACCAACCAAATACAAAGCAGCCATGAATGACCACTAT
>JAIDJZ010000121.1 GCA_029051965.1 Paramuribaculum sp.
GAGGTATGCTGGAGGCTGTTGTCGTTCCGAGAAGGGCGCATCGCCCGTCGATCTACGGCAGCGGGGCGGGACAGGCTCTGATTTCGCCTGCGTCGGTAGAAATGGCCGGTTTTTTTGTGGCGCCGCGCGAGGAGGATTTTGCTTTCTGTGCGGAGGGCGAGCGATTGCTGGAGATCGTTGAAGAGTGCGGGGGTCTCGGCCATCCGTCGGAATCGGGAGAGCGAACTCTTGATGTCGGCATTGTCAGGGCCGGCGAGATCGAGGTTGAGCTTCACGGCGGATTTGAGGCGGAGGGGTGGCCCGACGGGGCTGTTCCAGAACGGCTGAAGCTGTCGGCGGGGGATTCGTCGGGTCTGATTTGCAACGGATTGCCGGTTGATCGGCTTGTGCTGATTCCGAAGGAGGAAGAGGCTTGTTTTACGTTGCGCAATGTGATGATCGGGATCGGTTTCCACTGGCAGCAGTATGAGGATCAGTCGTTTCACGGGAGTCTTATTCTCCGGCGCGACGGAGATATGATCCAGGCTGTCAACCGTGTCGGGATCGAGACTTATCTGCGGAGCGTTGTGTCGTCGGAGATGAATGCGGCGGCTCCGGAGGAGTTCCTGAAGGCTCACGCAGTCATTTCGCGGAGCTGGGTGCTTGCGCAGGTGATTCCGCCGGCGCATCTCGACTGCCACGATTTCACGGAGACGGAGGAGGAGACGGTCAGATGGTATGACCGCGATGCGCACACGGGTTTTGACATCTGTGCGGATGACCATTGCCAGCGGTATCAAGGTTGTACGAAAGCGTCGACGCGCAATGTCGAGTCGGCCCTTGAGGCTACGCGCGGAGAGGTGCTTGTTTTTGGCAATGATCTTTGCGATGCGCGGTTTTCGAAGTGCTGCGGCGGCGTCACCGAAATTTTCCGGACTTGCTGGCAGCCGGTCGATCTGGGCTATCTGCAGGCGATCGACGATCCGTTCTGCGGGCGTGCTCCGGAGTCGGTTCTGTCGACGGTGCTCAATAATTACGATCGGACGACGACTGATTTTTACCGCTGGAGAGCGGAATATACGGCTGATGAACTGGCTGATCTGATCTGTCGCCGTTCGGGAGTGGACTATGGGCGGATCGTGGAGCTGAAGCCTCTCCACCGCGGACCGTCGGGCCGCATTGACCGCCTTGAGATACGGGGAACGAAACGGACGCGGGAGATCGGAAAGGAACTCGAGATCCGCCGAACGCTTTCGGAATCGCATCTCTACAGTTCGGCTTTTACGGTCGAGGTTGCGGAGCATGATGATTCGGGACTGCCGGCACGGTGGGTTATTGCGGGCAATGGCTGGGGTCATGGGGTCGGGCTGTGCCAGATCGGTGCGGCCGTCATGGCTCACGAGGGTTATGGCTACCGCGATATTCTTAGGTTTTATTTCCCGGGAGCGCGACTGATGACGGTCTATTAATCAGATTTATAAGTGAGTCATGGAATTTAAAACTGAACGGCGTAGGGGATGGCTATGGGTGCCGTCGCTTTATTTTGCCGAGGGATTGCCTTATGTTGTCGTGATGACACTGGCAGGAATAATGTACACGCGTCTGGGCGTTGGCAATACGGAGATGGCGTTTTTTACGTCGTGGCTGATGCTTCCGTGGCTGATCAAGCCGCTGTGGAGCCCGATTGTCGACATTATCAGCACGAAACGTCGCTGGGTCATCGTGATGCAGTGGGCTGTCGCTCTTGCTCTGGGTTCGGTTGCGCTTGCACTGCCGGGCGAGTATTATTTCAGGATTTCGATGGCTTCGTTTTTTGCGATCGCATTTCTGTCGGCCACTCACGACATTGCAGCCGACGGATTCTATATGCTGGGGCTCGATGAGCGCGGTCAGTCGTTTTTTGTCGGCATCAGGACGACGTTCTATCGGGCCGCAATGCTTTTCTGTCAGGGTCCGGTCGTGATGGCGGCGGGGTATATGGAGGAGATGACGGGGAGTGTGAGTCGCGCCTGGATGTGGACTTTCTATGGTCTGTCGGCTCTTTTTCTGCTTCTGGCTCTATGCAATTCGCTGACGATGCCTCGTCCGGAGACGCGGCTTTCGACGGTGTCGGGGTCGAAGAGGGAACGGATCGGGGCGGTTGTCCGGGAGTTCGGGCGGTCGTTTGCTTCGTTTTTCCGGAAGCCTCAGATTCTGACTGCGCTTGCGTTCATGGTTCTCTATAAGCTGCCGGAGGCTCAGATTATCAAGATGATCAATCCGTTTCTGCTCCATTCGGTTTCGGACGGGGGACTTGGGCTTACGACGCGTGAGGTGGGTGTTGTCTACGGCACGGTCGGTGTGATCGGTCTGCTTCTGGGCGGGATCGCGGGCGGTTTTGTCGTTGCGCGCGGAGGTCTGAGGCGGTGGCTGATGCCGATGGCGTGGAGTATGTCGCTGACGTGTCTGAGTTTTGTCTATCTTGCTTTCGGAGCTGATCATTCGTTGCTGACGATCGGCAGCTGTGTGTTTGTCGAGCAGTTTGGCTACGGATTCGGTGGCACGGCCTATATTCTTTATCTGATGGCGTTTTCCAGCGGGCCTTTCAAGACGTCGCATTATGCGATCGCGACGGGTTTCATGACGCTTGGCACGATGTTTCCGGGGATGGCCGCGGGATGGATTCAGGAGCAGCTTGGCTACGGGCTTTTCTTTGTGTGGACGATGGTTTGTTGCGTTGTGACGATTGCTGTCGCGTGGCGTGTCAGGCGTAGCTTGTAGCCGTTGTCGGAGCTATACGGAATCAGTGGATCATCTACGGGGAAAATAAAGAGTCCGGCGCAATCAGATGGCCGGACTCTATGTATGTGGATTAATGGTTTTGTGGCGTTATTTGTTGACGCGGAAGGGGGCGTTGCCTGTCGCGAGGAAGTCGACGATCTGGCGCGCGGCTGCGATTCCGGCGTTGATGTTGGCTTCGGCGGTCTGTGCGCCCATTTTTTTCGGTGTGAAGAATACGCGTCCGGGGAATTCGGTTTCGAGCAGGGATGCGTTGTCGGGGCGTACGTCGGCGACATATTTAATGTCAGGACGCTCGCGGAGCGCTTTTGCAAGGCCTTCTTCGTCGATGACTTCCTTTCGTGCGGTGTTGATCAGGACGCCTCCTTTTGGAAGGAGTGTGATCAGGTCGAATCCGACTGATCCGCGAGTTTCGGCGGTCGCAGGAATGTGGAGGGAGACGAATTTGTTGTCTCTGTAGAGGTCGGTGATGTCGTGGACGGGTGTGACACCGGCCTGTGCGATCGCTTCATCGGGGCAGAAGGGGTCGAGGGCGTAAACGTCCATTTCGAATCCTTTGGCGATGCGTGCGACGTTGCGTCCGACCTGTCCGAAGGCGTGGATTCCGAGGCGTTTGCCGCGGAGTTCGGTTCCGGAGGTTCCGTCGAACATGTTGCGGACAGCCATTACGGCCATTCCGAATACGAGTTCGGCGACGGCGTTGGAGTTCTGTCCGGGAGTGTTTTCGACGCATACGTTGCGCTGTGTTGCGGCGGCGAGGTCTACGTTGTCGTAGCCGGCGCCGGCACGTACGACGATTTTAAGATTTTTGGCTGCGTCAAGGACTTCGGCGTCGATTTTGTCGGAGCGGATGATGATTGCATCGGCGTCGGCAACAGCGTCGAGGAGCTGCTGTCGGTCGGTGTATTTCTCAAGCAGCTCAAGGCTGTGGCCTGCTTCATCTACGACTTTGCGGATTCCTTCGATTGCCACGGGGGCAAACGGTTTTTCGGTTGCTACGAGTATTTTCATCGCGATCAGAGTTTAGCTTCGAATTCTTTCATTGCATTGACGAGAACTTCTACGCTTTCCATCGGCATAGCGTTGTAGAGAGATGCGCGGAAACCTCCGACAGAGCGGTGGCCTTTGATTCCGACGATGCCTCTTTCGGAAGCGAAGTCGATGAAGTTCTTTTCGAGTTCTTTATATTCGGGAGTCATTACGAAGCAAATGTTCATGATCGAGCGGTCTGCGAGATCGGTGACAGTTCCCTGGAAGATCTTGCTGGAGTCGATCGCGTCGTAGAGTCTGGCTGCTTTTGCGAGGTCGGTTTTTTCGATTTCGCGGATGCCGCCGAGCTGTTTGTAGTAGCGCAGGGTCTGGAGCGCGGAGAAGATCGGGAGGACGGGGGGAGTGTTGAACATCGAACCCTTCTTGATGTGGGTGCGATAGTCGAGCATTGTCGGGATCTGACGTTCGACGTGGCCGAGGGCTTCGTCGCGGACGATCACGATTGTCACGCCTGCGGGAGCAAGGTTTTTCTGAGCTCCGGCGTAGATGAGATCGTATTTAGAGACGTCGATCGGACGCGAGAAGATGTCGCTCGACATGTCGGCGATCAGGGGCACGGGGCTTTCGGGATCATAACGCATTTCGGTACCGTAGATGGTGTTGTTGGTTGTGAAATGGAAATAATCGGCGTCGGCGGGGATGGTGTAGCCTTTGGGGATGAAAGAGAAGTTGGCGTCGCGCGAGGAAGCGACAACGTCTACTTCACCGAAAAGACGGGCTTCCTTGATAGCGTTCGATGCCCATGTGCCGGTTTCGAGATAGGCAGCTTTTTTAGCCATAAGGTTGAAGGGGACCATGCAGAACTGCATGCTGGCTCCACCTCCGAGGAAGAGGACGGAGTAGCCTTCGGGGATTTCCAAAAGTTCTTTTACGAGAGCTGTTGCCTCGTCCATAACTGCCTGGAATTCTTTGCTTCGGTGTGACACTTCAAGAACAGAAAGACCGGTGTCGGCAAAGTTAAGAATTGCGTCGGCAGTGTTTTTGATAGTGTAGGGGCTCAGAATTGACGGGCCTGCATAGAAGTTATGTTTTTTCATATCGTTTGGGTTTGGGGGATACGTTTCGCAAAAATAATCATTTTTTTCCAATAGTCGGTTGTCCTTAGCAAAGGAAGTTTGCTCCGGCCGGAGGGATCAGTTGATTACGATTTCGTCGATGAAAAGCCATGCTCCGGGTCTGTCGTGGCCTTTTGCCTTGATTTTCACATAGCGGGCATTCGCATCGGTAGCGACGGCGAAGTTTTTCATCATGATTTTCGGATACATCGGGTCAACGTCGGACCAGATGGTTTCGACGGGAGTGAAGTCTTTTCCGTCGGAAGAGATTTCTATTCCGACACTTTGGGGGAGGTGGACCCATGCACCGGGAGCGTGCATGAATGTGGCCGCGACTGAATGGATGTCGGCAGATTTTCCGAGGTCTACGATCGCTTCGAAGTCGCCGAGGAATCCCTGCCAGCGTTTGTCGCCATAGGTCCATCCGCCACGGAGGCCGTCGACGAGTGTCGAGTTGCCTGCGGCGGGGTATTTGGAGTGGTAGGGGGTGACGTATTCGACATTCGCGCCGATTGCGGAGTTGACAACGGGAGTGAGGCTTTCGCGGCGTTCGCCATATTCGTTCGCGAGGTCGAATGTGGTGTAGCCCATCGAGTCGAGCCGTGTGTTGAGAGCGAGTGCGCGGCGGTGGAAGTCGTCATAGTTTTTTTCCGGAGTTGACCATCCGATCTCGGCGATAGCGAAGGCGCGGGGATAGTACATGTATTCGGCGTGGGAGTCTGTCGGGATGTATTCGGCCCAGAGGTTTGCCTGAAGTCCGATGAGGTTCGAGGCTTCTTCGGGTGTCAGCGAGGGATCGACGGGCTCGTAGGAGTAGACTTTTTTCAGGGGAGTGAAGCCACCGATCGAGACTGGTTCCTTGAAGGCGGCGTCCTGAGTGTAGTCGATGTAGCAGAATTCGCCGGGAGTCATGACCACTTTGTGGCCGCTTTTGAGGGCCGTGATGCCGCCTTCGGTTCCGCGCCATGACATTACGGTCGCGTTGGGAGCGAGTCCGCCTTCGAGAATTTCGTCCCAGCCGATGATGTCGCGGCCTTTAGAGTTGAGATATTTTTCGACACGATGGATCGCATAGCTCTGCAGTTCGTCGACATCCTTCAGGCCTTCGGCTTTCATACGGGCCTGACAGTCGGGGCATTTGCGCCATCCGCCTTTGCTTGCCTCGTCGCCGCCGATGTGGATGTAGGCCGAGGGGAATACGTCGATCACTTCGTCGAGCACATTTTCGATGAAGCGGAAGGTCTCTTCTTTTCCTATGCAGAGGTCTTCGTCGACGTAGGGGAGTCCGGAGCAGGAGAGTTCGGGGTAGGCGGAGGTCACTTCCTTGCTATGGCCGGGGATTTCGATTTCGGGGATGACGGTGATGTTTCGTTTTGCGGCGTAGTCGATCAGATCGCGAAGCTGCTGTTTGGTGTAGTATCCGCCAGTGGCGCGTCCGTCGGTTTTTTCACAGTAGCGGGCGCCGTTGTCGCACCAGTCCTGCCATGTCGCCTGAGGACGCCATGCGGCAAATTCGGTGAGGCGGGGATATTTTTCGATTTCCATTCTCCATCCGGCGGCGTCGGTGAAGTGGAGGTGGAGTTTGTTGAGTTTCATGAGGGCCATTGCATCGATCTGCTTTTTGAGGAAGTCGGTCGAGCGGAAGTGGCGTGAGACGTCGAATAGGAGTCCGCGATGGGGAAACCGCGGGGTGTCGGTGATGCGTCCGGCCTGTATTTCCGTTGCATCTTTTGTTCCGGTCATCTGAATGAGCGACTGGATTGCGTAGAACGCGCCGTCGGCTGAGGGGGCTTTGACGGTGATTCGTCGCGGGGTGATGTCGAGGGTGTAGTTTTCGCCAGTTCCTTTGCCGATTTCGATCAGGAGGTCGGCTTTCGACGGTTTTCCGGCGGGTGTGAATGTTTCGGGGAGAAGCGAGAGATAGTTCGCGATTCGTCCGTCGGTGTCGCCTTTGACGGTGAATGTCAGTGCGCCTGCCGGTATCGCAAATGATCCTTTGCTTTGGGTGAATTCGGTCGGTCGCGGAATGATGTCGGATGCTCCGACTGTCAGGGCTGAGGCTGAGAGGCTGAGTGCCGATGCGAGAAGGGCGGAAACTAATGTTTTTTTCAGGTTCATGTTTAGAAGCAAAAAGTCTATAGAGGGTTTGGTATTGTTTCTTTTTCGGGTAGGCCGAGGGGTCGCTTGCGGCCGGTTCAGGATTTGCAGGCGGCTTGGTGGAAATGGCAGTGTTTGATCGATCCGTCGCTTTCACGCAGGTGCATTCCGTTGCCTTCACAATAGCGGAAAGCCTTGCAGTCGGCGCATATCCCGGTTTTCATCCAGCTGTGGTCGCGATAGATCTGAAAACGGTTTTCCCAGACGTCCCAGATGCTGTCGCCGTCATAGATGTTGCCTTGCGCGAAGTCTGCCCGGATGCTCGGGCACGCGCCGATCGATCCGTCGATCAGTACGGAGGCGATAGAGATTCCGGCCTGACAGGTGAAGAAGTGGTCGCGGACTTCGCCTTCGTAGTTGCCGAGGAAACCTTCGCAAGCGAATGAGCAGCGGATTGTCGCTTTTTTTCGGGTCTCTCTGATGAAGTCGAGCAGACTGATGAATTCGCCGGATGTCAGATTGAATTCGGGGCAGTTGCGCGCTCTGCCTGAGGGAAAGATGGTGAAGAGCCGCCATTCCCGGACGCCGAGAGAGAGGAGCAGGTCGTGGATCTGAGGCAGAGTCGGGAGGGAGTTGCGGGTTACGCATGTGACGACATCGAAACTGATGTCCGGGTCTTTTGCGGCGAGTGCAATTGCATCGCATGCTCTCCGGAACGATGCGGGGTTTCCGCGCATTGTGTTGTGGTCATTTTCAAGTCCGTCGAGGCTTATTGTCAGATTGTGGATTCCGGCGGCTTTGAGTGAGTCGAAACGCGCGGGCGTCAGAGCGAGTCCGTTGGAGACGATGCCCCACGGGAGTCGGCGCCGGTAGAGCTGCAGACCGATCTCTTCGAGGTCGGCACGCATAAGGGGTTCGCCTCCGGTTATGACGATGTTGAGTCGGCGGGTGTCGACATGGGGGATCAGGTCGTCGATGGCGCGCAGGAAGTCTTCGGCAGGCATGTCGGGCGTTTCGGAGGATGTCTTGCAGTCGCTGCCGCAATGTCGACATCTGAGGTTGCAGCGCTGGGTGCATTCCCAGAAGAGCTGTCTCAACGGGTGGCGCCTGTTGAGGTCTTTGTGTTGCTGTCGGGCGATTTCGAGAGCGAGTCGGTGGCGGAGGTCAATCTTATGCATCGGTCAGAGTGGAGTCGTTGGGGCTTTTCATGACGGGCAAAAGGATCGCCCCCTCCTAGCTTTTGGAAATATATACAACAATATACGT